>CAYGBH010000561.1:0-2374 GCA_964348055.1 uncultured Pirellulales bacterium | reverse complement strand
CGCTTATGTTCATTTTACCTATATTAACTTTGGCTTTGTTTTGCATAAAAAGGTCGATTTGTAGAGGATTCTCTACAATTGTAGAGGTGCCGAGGACCTCGCCCGTGACTCGTGACTCGTGGCTCGAAATCGTATCTCGTATAGCGTCCGGCGTATAGGGTATTGGGGAAAAGCTAAAAGCATCTCTGCGATTCTGTTTTTGCCGTAAGTCATTGACTATTCACTATTTACCATTCACTTATGACTATTGGTTATTCACCATTCACGAATCACGATTAACGAACGATGAACTCCCGCCTCCGGGCGTGTTATCGTGTATCTGCTGATACAAAGACGTGCGGTTCTCCGGGTGCTTTCCGCTACCCGCTATACGAGTCACGAGCGACGAGCGACCAGCGACGAATTTGCCTTCTGGCTAACAGAATAGGTATTATACCACATTTATTATCAAAAATCAAGCCAAATCGAAGAGACATTCAATAGCAGACTTTCGTATATCGAAGGATTCGATATTTTGTTTTCATTGCTCGATAACAATCAATCGCGGGAAAATGCTTATACGTAAAGCGCGTACGCCAGTACTTTTCTACCGAAAAGTAAGACCTGGGTACTTATACGCGCTTTACGTATGTGACAATTTTAAAAAACTACAAGTTTAAATACTAAAAACTCATGACTAAAAACTAATGAGCGGCCGAGCTGGCTTGCGGCTTCCAACGTCCGATTTCAGACATCGGACATCTGACAGTTCGCAATTGACCTGATCTTTGCTTGACACCGAGTCCGAGCGTGTGGTATACTGAGTATCAGATATATTAGGAAAAAGCCATTTATTACCCCCTTATAAATAGATGGGGGCAGGAGGATGAAAAAATGGCAGGATTACAAAAGCAAAAAATCCATTGGGCAGTTTCTCTATTGTTGGTGATGCTGTACTTTTCCAGCTTGACGGCTCAAGCTAAATACAGCGGCGGCACAGGAGAGCCTAATGACCCGTATCTGATCTACACAGCCGAACAGCTCAATACTATCGGTCTCAATCGGGAGGACGCAGATAAACACTTCAGGCTGATGGCCGATATTGATTTGTCCGCCTATCAAGGAGATACCTTCAACCGGATTGGATTCTATCAGGTTCCACAGGGAGATCCCGGTTTGCGTCTGCCATTCACTGGTGTATTCGACGGCAATGACCACACCATATCCAATTTCACTTACGTTGTCGATGTCAACGAGCCACTGAAAGAAAACGGTCTCTGGGGCGATGAAGGTGTCGGGCTCTTTGGAATTGTCAGTGGGGCGCAGGCCCATATCAAAAATCTTGGTCTAATTGATCCCAACATTTATCCGGCGGAAACCTGTACAGAAAAATTGGCCGAGGTTGGTGCGCTAGTAGGTAGCTTTCGTAAAGGTTCATTGACCAACTGCTATGTTCAAGGTGGCCGGGTCTCAGCAGACATGACAGTTGGGGGGCTGGTGGGATGGAATAAGGGAACCATCTCCAACTGCTACACAACATGCGATGTTACCTGGGCACAGGGCCGTTGGCTAAGACCCTTAGATTTACCATTGTTAGATACTGGTGGTCTCTCATTTGGAGGTCTGGTAGGATACAACCGCGGCCAGATACACGACTGCTATGCAACAGGATACGTCCAAGGAAATGGATCATGTGGGGGATTAGTTGGAAGGAACAGTGCCGACATTCTTAACCCGGAGTTAGATTTTGGGGTTATTTCTGACAGCAATGCGACTGGTGATGTTGCTGGTAACGAAGACATCGGTGGTCTTGTAGGAGATAATTGGGGAAAAATTCGCAGTTGCCATGCTCTTGGTAATGTATCAGGATTAGACGGAATAGGTGGGCTTGTGGGCTTTATCATGGATGAGGGCAGTATCAGCGACAGCTACGCGACTGGTGATGTTTCCGGCAAAGAAGATGTTGGTGGGCTGGTGGGGTATAGCAACGGCTCCATCCAGCAGAGCTTTGCAATAAGTGAGGTTCTAGGAACTGTGTATGTCGGCGGGCTGGTGGGATTCAATGGTTTTGGTACAATCCAACACAGCTATTGTTGGGGTTCCGTTACCGGCTCTGAAGATGTTGGTGCGTTGTCAGGGAGCAATGGTAGTGGGAGTATCTATTGCTGCTATGCGGCCAATGCTGTCAATACTGTCTCTGAAAGTGAGAATGTTGGTGGTTTGTTGGGGGGAAACGTCGCTGGTATAGTAAGGGCGTGTTTCTGGAATATCGAAACGAGCGGACTGCTTAATATGTGTGGACGTCAGTACAAAAATGCTGCAGGCTGTGATGATAGCCACGGCAAGACAACGGCCGAGATGCAAACAGTCAGTACATTCCTCGATGCCGGCTGGG
>CAYGBH010000560.1:0-2386 GCA_964348055.1 uncultured Pirellulales bacterium | reverse complement strand
TCTTGAACAGGTGAGCTACACGAACCAAGCAATAATATAACCGATAAGCAAACAACCGCCCCAATTCTGTTATGCCTCATTGGACTTTTTCTCCACATTTACGCGGTTGAAAACTGCAAGCGATGGGCTTCGAACATTCATGTCATCCCGGAGTTGTAGATTAACATCATACCTAATTCTTTTGCAGCAAAAAATGCGGAAAAATTGCGAATTTTATAGAATTAGTCTCTTTGTCATCACTCAGAACGCAAGAAGGATTGTAGTTCGGTCCTGCAACGGCGTCTGAGCTCAGCAGGCTTGTGGTCAACGGCCCCGGATCCAACGCATTAACGGTACGCTTTTTATCGCTGTCTCCGGCAAGTGGTATCTGAGGCGCAGAGCAGATAAGTTCTATCCCCCCTGCGCTGTTAGGGTTTAGATTTCGGGAATAATTTTTGTCTAAAGGATTGTTCCAGTGCTCGTGGACTCCCAGACTCTCCAGGGGTATTCCGTCGGCTTCCGGGTCGTAGATGGTACCCGAGCAGGGGTCGTTGGCCAGAGCCGCCTCATGTAAGTAATCATCAATGGCACCGCGTGCCCTTCCTCTGCCTCCCATATTATCGGCAAACTCCGCTCGCAAAAAATCCAGTGCAACCGAATCGATGGCAACCATATCCTGTGACATCAGAATGCTTGAGGGATAATCGTTATTGAACGGAGTATTTTGCCATTGGGTCGGCCGGGAGCTGGAACCATGCCAGGGAAAGCCCCACAGGCCATCTAAGATAAAGAGCATGGTCTTACCGCCCAGATGCTCGTGCCCCATCAAATCCACTAAAACCCGGTAATGTCCTGACTCGGGCGTGTATTCATTCAGGAGCATATGGTGCGCATCATTCTGCCTTCCGCCGCCGGGTGGGCAACAAAAGCTGCCGTACCAGTTCTTGGCACAAAGGGTTACTCCCGCTGCGCTGTGTCCCTTCATTACTCCCAGGTTGATTACGTAGTCCGCCTCCACAAAAGGCATGGGCAACCTGTCAGGAGGTATCGCGCGGGGCCGACCGGCTTTGTCATTTATGTTGCTGTAATGAATCAAAGGTTCGGCTGACGGCAGGACCGGGGGACGACGAGGGTCCGTAAAGCGGTAGTCACCCCTATCCGTGTAAAAATTCGTCACCAGATAGTGGACATTCGGAAAAAGACTGTAACAGCGGTCGAAGGTTTTGTTAGTGATGTATCGGGAAGAATCACATATCGTTATACATTCCTGCGGAACACCTGCCTCATAGACCAGTTGTTTCAGGAGCCCCACGACTACCTGGGGAGACAGGTCGGCGTAATTGACCTCATAGTCCAGTTTTCTTTGCTCAACATGGCTGGGCTTAATGGCAATCTTTTGCCCGCTACTATAACCGACATCGCCGCTGCCGCGCGTTTGATTAAAGTGCCGAAACAGACTGTCCCATCCGGCTGAATCGGTTTCTTCTCCCGCCAGCCAGCGGATGCAATCGGACATCATTTCATCTACCACCGCCTGGTCGGTGTGATTGTCATCCCAATAAAAAATATCCGTCCGGTTGTTCCATTGGATTTTCCAATTGGTGGCATCAGGATTGTGAGCCCAGACGACCCGGCCGGGGTAAATCCCTTTCGCAATCCCCATAGGGCTGTTGGGCGGGTCGGCCGGAACAAAGGTCTCTGCTGAAGCTTTCCGCGAATTAATACTGACGGTAAGCCAGGCCGCCGTTAGGCTAATACATATGCACAAGCCGGCCAAAAAATAGCGCGCCCGGCTCGCTTGTTTTTTTGCCTTTCTAAATGCCAGGATTATAACGCTGCCGCCAAGGATATAACCAAGAAAACCAGAGGCCAAGGGAAATGCCGCTCGCTGACATGGATAAGCCGCACGGCTTGGTTTGGGGATTACCCTTATCAAGAACCAGACCAAGGCCAAAAAACCGGTAAACAGCCGAAGCCATTTCATTCGAACAAGATTACCGGCTGGACGAATGACTCTTCCGGCCCGCCGAAGGCGGGCATGATCATGGCCGCCGCTGCCGGCCTGGGAACGGTGAGGGCATGGGTGTCGCGTACCATCAGATGACATAAGAAACCTCCTGCGAGTCTTTTTTACAGTCTTCATTCACAAATCCTGCGATGTTTTTATTCTACCATTTCAATCCATTTTGTACAAGGATGTTAGTAGCTAAGAATATATGTGAGGGCCGGTGTACCGTTCAAAGTCGTGCAATTTTTTCATGGAAATTTTTATTGAGGAAGACAATTGATGGGGCCGGACAACGATAAGCGTTCGCCGCAAGTTCTCGACAATAAAACAATGCGAGCGAGAGGATTCGAACCTCCACGTCCCTAAGGACACAAGGACCTAAACCTTGCGCGTCTGCCA
>CAYGBH010000559.1:0-2414 GCA_964348055.1 uncultured Pirellulales bacterium | reverse complement strand
CAGCCCACTGAGACAGCAGGGCCCTGCTTCGTCTTCCAGAGAAGGCAAACTCAGCGACATCGGCAGGTCCGTCATCGACGACCGATTCGAAGAATAATATTCCAACCCAGCTATTAACAAACGCCGAAGAAATGAGTTTTGGGAGTACAAGAGACCTCGTTTCGCGGGACAGCAACTCATGTGTTTTCATCAAACTTGCTCCGTAGGCCCATTTTTATCGTCTTCGTTCCCGGCTCAGAGGATGTCTTATAATGTGCAACTGCGGGCATTGCGGCCTAAGGGTCTTTTGTGCTACCACATATACCCTTAGCCGCAAACAACCAACTCTTCCAAATCCAGCTCCATCAGATGCTCAAGATAAGCGTTCAGTTCTTCTTCTGAGAAATGGGCTAAAAATTCCGGCTTGGCGCTTCTGTTGATTTCGCAAATGTAGTCTATCAATTCCCTTTTACTCATAGGTATGGACCCTTCAAAACTAATAAAAATCCCTGTCAACCTACGCAATATCGACAGGGCAAACATTTTTTCTTTAGCCAACCAGACACCGGCCAGAGCAACGCCCTATAACCCAAACCACCATATAGCAGAGCTCTTTCTGCTTCGACTACCATATTTAGCACAGGCAGACAAACCGCCTTAATCACTTATTTAACTGTCCAATAAAATCACACTCGGTATTAGCCAATCCAAACCAAAAAAAATTTACGAATTTTCTGTTTTTCTAATTTTCCGCCATCTCACGCAGCCTCTCGTCTTGCCGGTAGATGATCATCGTTCGCCGAGGCGGCCTGCAGCCACTGGCCTGCACAAAGCATAAACACAACGCCTGCAGAAATCAGCGCGGCACAAGACCCAAGACAAAAGACCAAACATAAAAGTCTGAAGTCCGGAGTCTGGAGACTTGAGTCTGGATTGCCTGTAGTGTCCTTACCATTCTGCTCTCTGCCTTTTGCCCTCGCTTAGAAACTATCTCAAAACCCAAAGTTTCATTCCCCGAGCGCAGCGAGGAATCTCTTATTTTCTACCATGAGACCCTTCGCTCCGCTCAGGGTGACAGTTTTAAGATAATTTCTTCGTCCTTGATTATTCCTTGCTCTTTACAGGACTCTGCCCGAAGAACTTCCGCAATTTTGCATTTTGCTCTTTAATTTTTGATTTGAACTTCTGTCCTCTTCATCCCGTGCTGTTACTTCCATCGAAGCTGCTGGAATTCTTCTTTGGTGCGTATAAACTTGACGGTGCCGTCGTTTAAGAGAACGCAGCCGCCCTTCGGGTCATGGTTATCGAACGTAAACAGCTCAGGCCCGCCGTGCTGATTCCAGCCGCCTTTAGTCTCAAATAAAAGCACTGTGCCCGCCGGAGAATACGGCTCGCAATTGGTGTTCATGGCGTAATGGCTTTTGCCCTCACCCCCTGTTGGACATATGAAATGCCCAATCATTCTTTCCTCAGTTACATAGGAAGTGTTTGTTCTATCACGCATAATGGCGTCACACCACTCACTAGGTTCAGGATATGAACTGACTTTCCTGGGATACAAGGGCCCTGAAGTGTATATTGCCTGCATATTCAGTGCACATTGAAATCGCAATTTAAACGTCAGCATCTCCAAAGGTTCTATTTGTTTTACATCAGGCAAGCCTTTTGGATACACGAAAAGGCAACCGTCCTCAGTTATTATATCATTCTCAAGTACCATAAAGGTTATCAGTCGCTCGTTATTACGATAGCAATGGATCTCAACAGGTCTCAAGCATGGGAAAACGAAATCTCGGGGCCTATTGTAGGATCCTAAGCTCACATCGCGAGAAAAGGCCTTAATGCGTTCCGGATCATACACTGTGAAAAACTCGATAGATTTTATATACACCTTTTCCTTTGGACTCAGCACAGTGTCCTGTATTCCGCTGGATGGCAGAAAGTAGTCCAGTGTCGACCGGGGGTACCTAATCTCAATACGGGTGCAACTGCTCAGATCAGGTGGCGAAGGTTTCCCATTTAGGTCTCTTAGGTTTGGGACAAACAGCAATATGTATAGCAAGAGGACGAATAAAGCCACAATCCCAAATATTGTGAGCTTATGAGTGAGTAAATGTTTTTTAATAACGTCACCATGTGGCCTCATAGTCCGCCTCTATAAGCTTTCTAATTACATCAGCGGTGCTAGTCATAGGATAATAATGGTCAAAATCAACGGCAGCTTCCAAAACTCGTATCCGACCGGGTCGGTCCGCACAAGCCCGCTCAATGTGTGCATTATAATATCTGGCATGGTAATAGTAAAGATTTATCCGTCGTGTGTCTGGCGGACATGTTTCAATATAAAGTTGCCGTTCGAATCACTCAGGGCACTTATTTTTCTGGACGTCCCAATATAATCTGTGGCAAACCTTGACAGCACCTGCCAAAACTGT
>CAYGBH010000558.1:0-2417 GCA_964348055.1 uncultured Pirellulales bacterium | reverse complement strand
CGATTTATAAATGTACGAATAACCCGCCCGTTGGCGAATCAAGGTTCCTTACCTATGAAGGCCTGCCAAGTGACCATTATCTCTGGCTGGCTGGCCAGGGCGGCAAGCTCATTAGAGGTGACATTCCCGTTACAGAAGAACAGCCTGACAGAAAATGACCATGACCGCACAGGGCATAAAAATTCATATCTGCCGACGAATATGTCGCTTCACAGACATCTGCCGAACCGTAACAGGGTGCTAATCTCTTGATTTTTCCACTTCTTTACTGTAGTTTACGCCGACTATGTCCGGGAAGAATAAAACCCTGCATCTGATTTGTAATGCCCACATCGACCCTGCCTGGCTTTGGGAATGGCAGGAAGGAGCGGCTGAGGCACTGTCAACGTTTCGCACGGCAGCAGAACTTTGCGAGAGCGAAAAGTCATTTGTTTTTAACCACAATGAGGTAATCCTTTATAAATGGGTGCAGAGATATGAGCCGGAACTTTTCAAACGGATTCAAAAGCTGGTCAAGGCCGGCAGGTGGCATATTATGGGCGGCTGGTACCTTCAGCCGGACTGCAATATGCCCAGCGGAGAATCCTTTGTCCGCCAGATTTTGTTGGGCAGGGCTTATTTTAAGAAATATTTCAATGTCACACCCACGACGGCAATAAATTTCGACCCTTTCGGACATACCCGCGGGCTTGTGCAAATACTTGCGAAGTCAGGGTACGACTCGTACCTGTTTGGCCGGCCGGAGCCCAGGAATCTCTCTTTGCCTTCGGACTATTTTCTCTGGGTCGGTTATGACGGCTCGGAAATATTTGCTCATCGTTTTGAGTTTCCCTACACCTCCAGAGCCGGTAAAGCGCGGGAAAAAATCGAAAAATGGCTTGAGAGTAATAACGACAAAGAGTTTGGCATAGTCTTGTGGGGCATCGGCAATCACGGCGGCGGTCCGTCGAAAATGGACCTGCGCAATGTTAACAAGCTTATCGCCCGCACAAAAGATTACAATATATGTCACTCCACGCCTGAAGCTTTCTTTAAGCAGCTAAAGCGCCTCAGAAACGAGTTACCCAGGCACAGTAAAGATATTAATCCCTGGGCGGTGGGCTGTTACACATCACACATTCGCATCAAACAAAAACATCGACAGCTCGAAAATGGGATTTACAGCTTGGAGAAAATGGCCTCAGCAGCAGCCGTTCAGGGATTGATGAGCTATCCTTACGAACAAATCCAGGAGGCGCTTTGTGACCTTATGACAAGCCAGTTCCACGACATTCTGCCGGGTTCTTCCATCGAAACTGTGGAGCAAGCATCTTTAAGATTGCTTGACCATGGTCTCGAGATAGCTGCCAGAGAGAAAACTCGTGCTTTTTTTGCTCTGGCAAGTGGGCAGCCGAAAGCTCAAAAAGGCAAAATTCCTATCTTTGTTTATAACCACCATCCTTTCAGGATAAAAACAGTCCTTGAGTGTGAGTTCAACCTTGCGGACATATCGGATAAGTTCACCGATGTGAAGGTCTTCCACAAGAACAGGCTCATACCTTCCCAGGTAGAGCAGGAATCCAGCAATCTTTCCGTCGATTGGCGTAAGCGGGTGGCTTTTGTAGCTGAGCTTGAGCCGAGCCAAATGAATAGATTCGACTGCCAAGGTGAAGTTACCGGCAAAAAGCCTGTCCCTGCTCTAAGAGCAAAGAAGGGCAGGATTGTTTTCAAAACTAAAGACCTTGAAGTCGTTGTCAATACGAGGACCGGCTTTGTTGACAGGTACAAAGTGCGGGGCCGTGATTGTATCGGGAAAAAAGCTTTCGAGCCGATTGTAATCGAGGACATCGAAGATTCCTGGGCGAAAGAAGAAAAGAGATTCAGAAACGTCGCGGGTAGATTCAAGCTTATGAACAGACAGCAAGTTTCGAAATTTTCCGGTCTGCCTTTGGATGGCCCCGGAAAGAAACTTGATTCTGTCCGCGTAATTGAAGACGGCCCGGCCAGAAGCATCATTGAAGCGGTTCTCGCGTACGGACAGTCGTCTATTTGTCAACATTACAAGCTGCCGAAATTCGGGACGGAAATTGAGGTCCAGACACGAGTCTACTGGAACGAGAAAACGCGAATGCTCAAGCTCTCGGTTCCGACTATCGGCGACGATAATAAATATATCGGCCAGGTGGTGTATGGCGTCGGCGAACTTCCGTGTAATGGTGATGAAGCAGTAGCACAGAAGTGGGTTGCTGCCATATCCAAGAAGCGGGATTTTGCCTTAACCTGCATAAACGACGGCATATACGGGTCGGATTTTTCCACGGACGGCCTGCGATTGACACTGCTTAGGTCTGCTGCTTACGCCGCAGACCAGTGGCCAAATATACCTCAGGACCGCTTTCTGCCGAGAATGGAGCAGGGCCAGAGATTGTTCAGGCTCT
>CAYGBH010000557.1:0-2424 GCA_964348055.1 uncultured Pirellulales bacterium | reverse complement strand
CGAGGAATTGGAATCGAGAAAAGGTTCAGCAAGATATTGAGCAGTGGAACCGGCCGTCGGCAGCGGGTGTAATTTACAGAAACCCACGGGTGTACAACGTTGACCATTCTTTTGAGCTGATTCCCGACCCGAATGATATTGACAGGGCCAAAGACCTCAAGTTGTGGCTGCCGATACCACGAGAGTGGGATTCTCAAAAGGCGGTAAAGATTATCTCTGTGGAACCGGAGCCGCATGCTAAGTATGAGGACACTGAGCATGGCAATCGCATGCTTTTCTGGGACTTCGGCAAGGGGCCTGAAAAGCCCTCCTACAAACTGGACATCAAATTCCGCTTGGAATCATACGAAATCCATGCAGAGGTCGATCCTGAACGGGTAGGACGTTATGACAAGACAAGCAAGGAGTACGGCCTTTATACCCGAAGCACGCATACGGTTAGCATTACTCCGAAGATAAAAGAACTAGCACAAATAGCTGTTGGGGATGAAAAGAATCCTTACCTCCAGGCAGAACGAATCTATGAGTTTGTCAGACAGAAGATGCGTTACAAGATACTCGATTTTGAGAGAGGTAGAGGAATTAAGTGCTTGTTGGATTTTCCTGTTATAGACAAAGAGACAGGGCAGGAGTATTACGAGGGCGCCTGCCATCAATACAGTGCTTTCTTTATCGCCTTGTGTCGTGCAGTGGGAATCCCAGCAAGATCTGTTCAGGGCAATGTCGGCTGGCGCCCATGGGCCAAGGAGGAAGAACTAAAGCCACGCTACAAGTTTGAGACAAAGCTGTCGCCATCCGGTTTAGCTGGTGCTCAGGACTATGGAGCTTTGGTCCGTCATACATGGGCTGAGTTCTACCTGCCAAACTATGGCTGGATCCCTGTAGATGCGCAAAAGGGCAGGTTCGGTCATGTAAGGAATGAAAAAGTGGTTCTGTGCAAAGGCAGAGACATCAAGCTTGGACCAAATGCTCCGCAAGCGGAAAGCCAAGGTTATGGTTCCCACTGGGTGCCACTTTATAAGGGACGGGCAGACTCGTTTCATAGAGCAGCTTGGAACATTGCCAAAATCCGCACAGCTAAGATAAAAACTCTCCATGTTTCTGATCCATTCCCAGCCGACGCACTCGCTACATACGCACATAACCTTTACCCAGAAGCCGAAGCCGAAAACAATCTCAGGAGTTATCGAAATAGTGCGTTGCGGGGGATCGATGTGAGAACACGAGGTGCCTCAGAGAAAGGCGCAGCGCTGGCTAAGGCCTATGAGGAGGAATCCTCGCTCCGATATCAGCAAGGCCACTTTATCTGTCATATGCTGCGTGAAGTTGTGGGCGAGAAGAAGGGCCTCGACATCTTCGATGCCTACGTAAATTTGAGAGTCAGTTCGGGTGAATCAGTGGCAACAGAACGTTTTCAGAGGATTGCCGAAGACGTCTACGGCAAACCGCTGGACTGGTTCTGGGAGCAATGGTTGGACAACGATGAGCTGCCGCAGCTCAAATTGGACGGCGTCACCGTCTCGAGGCATCAAAAAGAATGGTATATTCGTGGAAATCTACGCCAATTAGGCGATTGTTTATTTCGGCTACCGGTTGAACTTGTTCTCATGACTGAAAAAGAGACAGAGCGCAAGAAGATTTGGTTAAAAGATAGAATGGTTAGTTTTGACTTTAGCACGTCAACCAAGCCCGAACGTATTCTGGTCGACCCTGATAATGATATTCTAAAAATTCAAAAAATGGGACCTCTTCTCTACTCGTTGTGGTATGTTTACCCTAATTTCGTGCTTAGTTACGGTACTACCAAAGAAGGTGAAGCAAACAAAGCTGCTGCTGAGCGTTTCAACAAAGAGTTTCTTCGGTTAGGTCGCAATATAGTTAAGGCTGATAGCGATGTGAACAAAGCAGATTTGAAAACCAAATGCGTTATGCTGTTTGGTGGACCCGAGACCAATAAAATCACTCAACAGTTTAAGGATATTTTCCCTATAAAGTTCAATAAGGATCGGTTCACGTGGCAAGGAACAACTTATGACGAGCCGACTCAGGGAGTTGCCCAGATTGTTGAAAATCCCGATAATCCAGGAGGTTTGATTATACTGTATGCCGGACTAAGCCCAGAAGCAACGCGAGGGTTCTGCGATTTATCATCCTGCTATAGTGCCATGGCTTCCTATGTCATTTTTGACGGGGATAAGGAGTTACTTCGCGGTGATTGGAAAGTTGATAGTAATTTGTATTGGAGTTTCGACACTCATCCATCAGTTCGATAAGCGCGGAATGAACGACAAGAAGTACCGTACTAATTACGCTTACAGGGGAAAAACATGAAAAAGTTATTGTTAATGTCGATGACGATAGTTGCAGGATGTAATTTGTATTTCAGGAATGAATCATTTGCCGAAGGCAAGGTGACAGTAGTAC
>CAYGBH010000556.1:0-2435 GCA_964348055.1 uncultured Pirellulales bacterium | reverse complement strand
CAGAAGAATGGAATCTCACCACGAAAAAAAATCAAAAATCAAAAATCAAAGTTCAAAAAGGGGCTCCGCAATTTTGACTTTTACATTTTTACTTTTGATTTGTCAGGTTGGTTTTGTCCAGGAAGCTTTTTCTGCGGCCGGTAAGCCTAAAAAAGCTGCTGCGCCGTCTTTTCCCTACATTGCTGAGATAACGGGCGATAACCTCTATATTCGTTCCGGGCCGGGCACAAACTATTACCACTGCGGCAAGCTCAACAAAGGCGACAGAGTAAGAGTGGTCGACAAACAATTTAGCTGGTCGTGCATTGTCCCGCCGGCCGGGAGCTTTTCCTGGATTTCAATGCAGTATGTCAAGATTGACCCGAATGACCCTGCTGCCGGGACTGTCACCGGTGACAGTGTTCGTGTCTATGCCGGCTCGGATTACGTAAGGCCGTTATATTCCGTAACTTTACAGGGAAAGCTCAACCGGGGCGAGAAGGTCAAATTGTTGGGCGAACAGATGGACGATTATTATAAAATAGCTCCTCCACCTTTTGCCTATCTTTGGGTAAGTACCGATTTTACAAAGCCGCTCGGGTCGGTTCGTGAGGTTCCTCTGACCGTACCTGACGGGACTGTTGTGGTTGGGCCGGAGATGGTTTCGGCTGATGCAAGGCTCAAAGCATATTACGCTCTGGAAAAGCAGATCAAGGCTGAGCAGTCGAAACCAATGAACCAGCAGAATTACGCAAATATAAAAAGTGCGCTTGTCAGGATTGCCGACGGCAAAACAGACGACAAAGCTACACGCTACGCGGACTTTATGATTAAGCAGATAGAGGGTTTTGAACTGGCTCTGGCAGTGGCCAAGGAGGTTGAGCTTCAGAATAAACAATTGCAGAAGATTAAGGAGGGGATAGATAAGGCACGTGAGAGAAGGCTGGCAGAAATTGAAGATATGGGCAGATTTGCAGTTGTAGGGCGGTTACAGACTTTCACGACTTACGGCCCCGGACACTTCCGGATAGTTGACGAATCCGGCAAAACCGCTTGTTACGCCCTGCCTGCCAACCTGGCCTCGACGAGAAATTTGAGCAGACTTATAGACCGCAAGGTCGGCCTGGTCGGAACAATTGAGCCGCATCGGCAAACGGCAGGGGCGTTGGTGCGATTCACAGAGATAGTTGGGATAGACTAATCGGCTTGTGAAAAGCCAAAGGGCCGACAAGTAAAAAAGTCGCGCCCTCACAGGCGCGATTTTTTTTCCTGTTAGCAAAATAGTCAACAGCCGTCAGACCTGAGCTTTCACCTTGGCGGGGACAACGCTCGCATCGACAAAGAGAACGTTCTATCGCCTCGGTTTATACGGCGAACCTGGTATCGGAATAACATCGTCTGGAGGCGCCACCACGTTACCGGTCTCGAAGTCTTCAGCGGTCGGCTTGAGAGTAAAGTTGTACCACTGGGACTTTTCGTTCTCGGCCACGTCCGACCATCTTATCGCCTGGCCGGTATAAGCAGAGATTCGGCCCATGATTGCGGTCATCGTGGATTCGGCAACGTTGCGGGCCTCATTGAGAGGCTTGCCCTCGATAATACTGTTAAGCAGGTCGATATGCTCCTGCACATAAGGACCTCCGTGCTCGTGGAAGTCCGGTACATCGACTTGCTTTCCGGCCTTCATCAAGCTGCCGTCACCCATAGTCGAACCTCTGCTGCCGACAAAGTGCTCGGCGACTCTGTTCCAGCAGTTGCTGACTTGCCGACACATGCTGTGTATGTGAAGGTCATCGGCATAGTCGTATTGGATGCTGAAGAGGTCATACTGGTTGCCCGTTTCTCGGCGAGCCCGTCCACCAAAACCGATGGCTCTTATCGGCGGATGACCGATGAACCAGTTAGCGACATCGAGGTTGTGAAGGTGCTGCTCGACAATGTGGTCACCTGACATTTCGACGAAATTGAGCCAGTTGTCCACCAGGTAGTCGGCATCGGTATACTCGGGTTTGCGTCGGTGGATCCAGGGAATACGACCACACCACCACACACAGCCGCCTCTGATCCTGCCGATTGCGCCATGCTCAACGGCATATTTAGTCTGGAGGTATTTTGCCTCGTGACGGCGTTGTGTGCCGGCGACGACGGCCAGGCCTTTGCTTTTTGCCAGCTCACCGGCCTCGATGACCCTGCGGGCACCCGGCGGGTCGACAGCAACGGGCTTTTCCATAAATACGTGCTTGCCCGCTTTGATTGCTGCTTCGAAATGCATGGGGCGGAAATTCGGCGAGGTGGCCATCAGCACGACGTCAGCATTGGTCCTGAGGAGCTTCTTATAAGCATCGGCGCCGCTATAGCATCGTCGTTTCGGGACGCCGTGGGTTTCGCCGGTTTTCTCGGTCTTGGACTTGAACCAGTCGGCGACCGCAACGATTTCTATCTCGCGGCCGATGTGC
>CAYGBH010000555.1:0-2451 GCA_964348055.1 uncultured Pirellulales bacterium | reverse complement strand
CACCTGACCGACCCGAAAAACAAGGTCTATTTCCTTGGTATGGAAGGCCGCTTCTGGGAGGTGGATGTCCATAGCCTTGAAGTAAAGCTACTGTTTAATCTGGTTAAGGAACTCGAAATCAAAAATGCAAAAGCACATTTCAAATCCGCCTACACCGCGCAGGGCCGGGTCGTTGTGGCCAACAATACCTATGACCAAAAGGAATTTCTCGGTCAAAGAGATGCCGGGCGGTTGGCCGAATGGGACGGCAGGAAATGGACGATTATCGAGCGCAATCCTTTCGTGGAAGTCCACGGCAGCGCCTCCGGGAGCTCTTACGGCGGCCATACGATTTACGCTACCGGCTGGACAAAATCCTCTGTCGTGCTTCGTGTGCTCGCCCAGGGTAAATGGCTGCGTTATCTACTCCCCAAGGCCAGTCACTCGTGGGACCACGCCTGGAATACCGAATGGATGCGGATCCGTCATGCGCAGACCGAACGCCTGCTGATGGACATTCACGGGATGTTTTACGACCTCCCGCCCTTCGCTTATGGCGGTAAGATATGGGGAATTCGTCCCATCTGTAGTCACTTGCGTGTGGTTCCTGATTTCTGCCACTGGCGCGGGTTGTTCGTGATGGCCAGTGACCAGATAGACCACGACCAGGGGCAACCGCAATCGGGTCTGTGGTTCGGAAATATAGACGACCTGTGGGCGATGGGCAAGCCCTGCGGCTGGGGCGGCCCGTGGTGGCAGACGCCGGTGCAGGCGGCCGCAGTCTCCGACCCGTTCCTTATGACGGGCTTCGACAAAAAGGTTATACACATTTCCCACGAGGCGGACCAGGAAGTGGCGTTCAGGGTCGAAGTGGATTTTCTCGGCAATGGAACATGGAAACAATACGAGACGTTCAACGTGTCAGCCAAGGGGTATGTACACCACGAGTTCCCAGATGGCTTTTCAGCCCATTGGGTGAGGGTCAGCGTGAATAAGGACTGCATAGCGACAGTGTACTTTATGTACAATTAGGCCAAACAGCTTTTCATTCCTGCAAGATTTTTAAAAAAGCTTGACTACAAGCCTCAAGATATGGTATGGAAGATGCTCCTGTTATAGAGGTGTTTGTTTTTATCTCCATATTTTTGTGAAAAAAGCCCGGGGAAGCGGGGACAGGAGCAAGCCGGCCTTTGGCCGGGTTTCTTCTTTTGAGGCAAAACGCGAAAGAACAAAAATAATAGAGGAGTATGAACTATGAGGCATGCAATGCGAGAATCTCGTAACGTTTTGAACTGTATGGCACTGATGTTTTTTGCTGTGGCCGTGCTGGCTCCAAAATCAGCAGAAGCCCAGGACCTGGCGGGGTTTGAAAAGCGAATGACAGAATTTACTTTGGACAACGGCCTCAAATTCCTCGTGCTTGAGCGGCACGAGGCGCCGGTGGTCTCATTCCACACTTACGCCAACGTCGGCGCGGTAGATGAGGTCAAGGGAATCACCGGTCTGGCGCATCTGTTCGAGCACATGGCGTTCAAGGGAACCACAACCCTCGGCACAAAGAACTACCAGGCAGAAGCCGAGGCCATGGCCAGGATGGATGAAACATTTGAAGCAATCAAAGCCGAACAAAGAAAAGGCGACCGGGCCGACAAAGACCGGCTGGCCGAATTGCAGAAGCAACTCAAGGAAGCGCAGGAACAGGCCCAAGAATACCTGGTCCATGACGAATTCGAGGAGGTATATGTCCGGGAAGGCGGCATAGGTTTTAACGCATACACCGGTTACGATGCCACCGGTTATATTGTTAGTCTTCCCTCCAATAAGGTCGAACTCTGGATGTCGATGGAGTCGGAGCGGTTCCTTAATCCGGTGGTTCGGGAATTCTATAAAGAAAAAGACGTTGTGATGGAAGAGCGGCGGCTGCGCACCGAAAGTCAACCGGTAGGTCGCTTACTTGAGGAGTTCCTCGCCATCGCTTACAAAGCGCATCCCTATGGCGAGCCTGCGGTGGGTCATATGAGTGATTTGAAGACCATGACCCGTGCCGAAGCCGAGGCGTTTTTTGACAAGTACTATGGACCGAGCAATCTGACGATTGCGATTGTCGGCGATGTTGACCCCGAAGAGATTAAGACGATGGCGCAGGAATACTTTGGCCGTATCCCGGGCGGTCCGAAGCCCGATCCCGTCGAGACAGTCGAACCGCCGCAGCTCGGAGAGCGCCGCGTGGTCGTCGAAGACCCCTCTCAGCCGTTTGTCCTGATAGGTTATCATAAGCCAAGTATCAACCATTCCGACAATGCCGTATTTGATGCCATCACGGACACCGTTGGCGTCGGGCGTACATCGCGGCTGTACAAGAGCCTGGTCAAGGAAAAGAAAATCGCTGTTGTCGCCACCGGGTTTCCGGGCCTGCCGGGAAATAAATATCCCGGGCTGTTTTTGTTTTATGCGGTGCCGGCCAGAGGTCAT
>CAYGBH010000554.1:0-2476 GCA_964348055.1 uncultured Pirellulales bacterium | reverse complement strand
GCCTTGGTGACGATTTCGTTGGCGTAGCTGTGGGCGTAGGGGATTCCCGAGCCGCTATAGATTGTGTCGAATTTTTTTCGCATTTGACGAAAATCGGCGCAGTCGTCAGTCAGTTTCAGCGCCCGTTCTATCTCTCTGCGAATGCCGGCTCGTCTGATGAAGCGCGTATCGACCTTGTCACAATTGTTGAAAATGGCACCGAGCACGCTGTCGAGGGTCGCGCCGGGCTTTGTCGCCGCGGCTATGGCTGTGACGACAACTTCCGCCCAGAGTATGCCTCGGCTGTTAGCCGTGTTATAAAGCTGGCCGATTTCGCGAACATCGTCGATCGCTCCCCGGATGTCACCGGCATTAATCAGGCCGATAGGGTGGCATGACCGCGAGAGCGAGACCAGGCCGGAATAATCACAGTACTTGCCGATGTCCGCCGCGGGAATGTGAGTCTTGGCTATCGCCAGCAGCGCTCCTTCGAACGGTTCAGAAACCAATCCTGCCGCGTTGGGATTCATATGATCGACCCATGCCCGGCGGAGGTCTTCAGCGTTGATCCGGTCCTGCTTTTCGATGATCGCGGTAATCATCAGCTTCTGGCGTTCCACGCCGTCCTCCGTGGTACCCGGCTCGCGCATCCAATTGTTGCTTTTTCCGTAGTGATGATAGGACAGCAGCTTATCGAGCGTGCCGTATTGACGTTCGATTCTTTCCCAGGGCCATCCTTCGACAGCGGCGCCCATCGCCGAGCCGATATGGCAGCCGGCAATGCAGCCGAAGAACTTCTCGCGCAGACTCACTGAATCTGTATTTTGTTTCTTGCCGGCCGGATTCCCCCTTGCCAGGACATTTGGGGCCGAGGCAAGAGTGGCTGCTGTGAGTGTACCTTTCAGGAACGAACGGCGGGCAAGGGGATCATCGTGTCTTCTCATTTGTTTCTCCATTTTAGAACTTGATAATCTAGGGAGTCACCTATTTTTGTCCAACTGCTTTTATTTCTGCAAACGGGCAAGCTCGTCCTTACACATCTTCAACTGGCCGGGGTCGGTGAGCTTTTCAGCAGCGGCTTCCAGGTGCTTTACGGCCTGCTCCGGCTGGTCGAGGTAGCGGCAATACAATAGGCCGAGCATCAGCTGGACCTGCTCGACGTATTCGTAGTTGCTGTAGTGAGTCAAAAACTGTTCGTAGGCCCGCGCCGATTCAGCGACCCTTTTATCACTGGCAAGCTGATTGGCTATATCCAGCAGATGCTGGCGGGGCAGAATCTGCTCACTGTCGAGCGTTATAAGCTCCAGATAAACTTCAGCCGCCGCCGACAGGTTGCGTTCCATTATCCGGCCGTTGATTTCGCTGCGAAGCTCCTTTATTTTTTTCTCAGCCCGCTGCTCAGCGGCCGTCTTTTTCACCTCTCTGACCTTAATCCGTTTTGTTCCCGTCCGGCCGGTAAACGGGTCGTAACCGCCCGAGACGGCATCGCGATACTGACGCCGCCGGTTCCATCGCTTTATCATCGCCCACAGGTCGAAACTGCTGCCGCTCATCAAACCGGCTGCCAGCAAACCTATCAATGCTGCAATACCGAAAGCGTATCCTGCCAGATGGGCGTCATAGGCAACGTAGCGTGTATAGCGGGCGATTACATTATCGATTAAAATCATCTTAAGAACGATAAAATAAAATGCCGGCACCTCTACTACCCCGATGAAGAAGAACCAATATAAGACACTTATCAGGGTCTGGGGAAATAACACCAGATAGGCGCCGGTTACTGCGGCTACGGCTCCACTGGCTCCCAGAGTCGGTATACTCGAACCTGAATGAACCACTGCGTGACCTAAACCGCTGAAAACCGCCCCGGCTAAATAAAAGCAAAGATACCCAATATGGCCAAACTTGTCGTTGACATTATTGCCGAACAGATACAAAAAAAACATATTGCCGAGAATATGCCCAAAGCCACCGTGCAAGAACGCATAGCTCACGACCTGCAATAAATGCAGCTCGTTAGGTGTGAGCATAAATTGCTCTGCCCAGTGACGGATTGGCACCAGCTCAGCCTGACCAGCAACGATGTGATAATGAGGACCATAGGTTAATAAGAAGGCAATCACGTTGGCAACAATCAAGGCATAATTTGCGTATGGGGTTCGTCTCGGCCGAATACTTGTCCGAAAAGGTAGTAGTATCATAGTATAAATGCCAATTTAGAATCATTAAGTTCAAAGACCGGCCCATTGTAATTGTAAAAAGCAGCTCTGACAAGATATAAAAAAAGGACGGCAATCGCCGTCCTAATTCCGGGAAAATTGGGTTTTCCGAACCGTCTTCCTCCCTTGCGGAAAACATCCAAGGGTCAGCCCAATTATCTGTCCCAACCGGTCTTCCCCCCAGCAGGGTTTTATCTAATAAAAATATAAAAATAAAACAGTAAAAGGCCAAACACAACGGCAAAAAAGACTTTATTTTTTCTCAGGTTCTTGTTAAT
>CAYGBH010000553.1:0-2485 GCA_964348055.1 uncultured Pirellulales bacterium | reverse complement strand
CATGTCCGCCCAGCGGCACGCACAGATACTTTTTCAAGATTTATGCGCTCGATGCGGAAGTCGGCCTGGAAGCCGGTGCCAGCAAACGCCAGCTACTCGGGGCTATGGAAGGACATATCCTCGGACAGGGACAGTTAATCGGCAAATACAAAAGACGATAGCCCCAGGATTTCCCACAAGCCATCAGCTACCAGGCTATCGGCGACAAAATAGCCCCCGCGGTTTGCTGCGCAAGCCAGCAGCGGGGGCTTTCTCTTAATGTCCATATAGAAAAGTGCCTAAAGTGACACTCACGTGTCATCCTGAGCCCCCTCCTTGCTTCCGCAAGAAAGCAGGGGGGGCGAAGGATCTGGCCAACGAAAGAGAGATTCTTCGCTTCGCTCAGAATGACAGCCTTGCTGTCACTTTTGCTCACTGCCTATCAGAAGTTCTCCACTATGGCTGCTGTGTGGATTGCAAGCAGCACAGCATAGTCTAAATCGCTCAGAGTATAGCTCGCCTGGTCAGCGTCGTTATCGATATATAACACACCGAAGCAGCCGGCAGGGTCCATAATAGGTGCTATCATTGCCGAGCGTATTTTTTGGGGTCCTTCATCTTCTGTTTGAGCTGGAGCTTGCGGTAAAAGTACGAACTCCTTTTTATCAACCGCTTCAGTGATTTCTTTATTAAGTTTTATTTCACCTAAATCCACAGTTTGGCCGTCCCGTCTTATGCCTGCGTGGGAGGTCATTGGGCCGGTAGGCTGGTTTCTCAAGGCACACCAGGCACGATACGCACCGAACTGCTTTGATGCGATGTTCAATAAGGCCTTTAACACTTCGTCGGGGCCGTTGGCTTTACAGATTGTCTCGGTGGCCTGCAGAAAATCTTGTATCCTTTTAGCCGGCAACGTGATATCGGGGGCATCCTCGGCATCCGGCCTTCTTACTGTGATTCCACGAGCCGATACTGTCGGTGCAGGCTTCAACTTACCAGGGGCCGATATCAGTGTGTCCTCCAAATGAATGGCTTTGTCGGTGTCAATACCGGCTTCGAGAGTGATTTCGATGGTAAAATCCGCTATGCCAAGACAATCGCCGGTTTTAATTTCAGCTCTGTCGATTGCCTCTTTGTTCAGATATGTTTTGTTGGCCGAATCCAGGTCCTCGACTACCCATTTTCCCTCCTGCGTGGCAAAGATTACAGCGTGTCGCCTTGACACCGCCCTATCAGGCAAAAAAACGTGGCTATGCGCATGTCTGCCGATATGGATAGGGCCCTTGCTAAATCGAAACTCATTGACAGTCTCACCATTTCGCTTTACAACCAAACGCATCTGTTTTCCTCCCCGCATCTGGGCCCCAAAACTCTACGTTTGATTATCTATAATTTGGAACAACTTGTCAAGCAAAACAATTACCGGATACTGAATCGCTTCGATGTGTCAATTTATCTTTCTGCTTACTCTGACGGGACTGCCAATTGCGAAGCATCAGAAAAACATCCCGGTACCCACGAGTAATAAGACTAAAATCTGCCAAAAGAGATAAAAAATATCATGAGCACAAACGCAAGAATATAAAGTATAATTATCGCTGTTC
Source organism: uncultured Pirellulales bacterium (assembly GCA_964348055.1). Taxonomy (GTDB): domain Bacteria; phylum Planctomycetota; class Phycisphaerae; order Sedimentisphaerales; family Anaerobacaceae; genus JAUXAL01. Next base: position 902 of record CAYGBH010000553.1, on the reverse strand, counting down.
TTCGCAGTTGAGTATTCTTGATTGTATCTGTTATAGAGAACGGCAAACCTAACACCAGCATTACAGGGGCGAACGCAACAATCATAAATAGATAAAACCACCGGCATTTTATTGATGTATCTTCGTCATACCATATTTTGCGCCACATTATACAAAAGCCACCGTAGTTGAATCGGATATTTAGAAACGGCATATATGGCGTAAGCGGATTAATGACTGCGTTCGAGTCACAATTAGCGCAATAGTGCTGCAACGGATAACAGGGCTCAAGACATTGCACGCAAACAGGCTGGGCATCATCCGGAATAAACTCATCATCGAGCTGGTCAGCCTCCTCAAAGTCTCCTGCCGATATATTATTGTAACCTTGTTCAGTCATACCGCAATCAGACACTCTAACTTCACTGCAAATCGGCCAAAGTTATCACCTTTCCCACGCCGACATTTATGTAGTTCTTGCCAAAATGTTTTTCAAACAAGCTCCTCGCCTTATCGTCGGAGCAATGACAGGGACCGACGTAGCGCACACCCAATCGCTTAAAAGTCGAGATGATTTTTTCTATCTTGCCTTTGCCTGCCCATTCCAGATGAAAGCCGCCCATTACCAAAAGTATATCATCTTTTATCAAGTTTTTTGCTGCATTTACGACTCTTATGATGCCCGGATGCGCACAGCCGGTTATTACCATCGAGCCATTATCTGTCCGGATAATCAAGGACTGCTCTTTTATCCATTTCCCAAGCTGGCCGGTGGAATAAACATTTTCACAAATCTTCAAAGACTCTTTGACCTCAACTATTTTTGCTCCGTAGTCTCGCGCGTTATCTTTAAGCCTTTTTGGAAATGATTTTGGCAGATAAATAGTAACGCTGGGATTCTTTTCAAGGAAGCTACCCAATCC
>CAYGBH010000552.1:0-2486 GCA_964348055.1 uncultured Pirellulales bacterium | reverse complement strand
GTCAACCTCGTAACGATGTCTAAATCGCATTCTAATCGAGTTTGTTTTGCCGAAAAGTCCCCACGCCAGCGTCTGGGGTTTTAATTCTATATCCCTTCCGCCGAGACGCATGTTCCCTCCGAGGCCCTCAATCCTTTTCTGCTCCGGTAATGTATCAATTACCGGCTCGAGACAGTCCGGCTCAATCTCGGTGCTATTGGCTTGCGTTAGGCCGCAGACATTGCGGGCAAATTCTATCACAGCCATTTGGAAGCCGAAGCATAGGCCCAGGTAAGGCAGATTATTCTCTCTGGCATATTTTATGCAGGCAATTTTTCCTTCTGCGCCGCGGGTTCCGAATCCGCCGGGGACAATAATACCGTCAACGTCAACCAGGTGCTCCGCTGCGTTTTCATCGGTAATAGCGGTTGTTTCGATCCATTTTATATTGACATCGCAGGCCAGTGCAATGCCGGCGTGTTCGAGGGCGTTGATTATCGATGCATAACTGTCACGGACGGCTGTGTATTTGCCGGTGATGCCAATGGTTATTTCATACTTGAGGGCGTCGATTTTGTCGGTGAAGTCGCACCACCGGCCCCAGGCCTTGCGTTCGTGTCGCAGATTGATTCTGTCCTCGATTTTAAGCAGTCTTAAGACCTCGAAGTCCAAGCCCGCGTCTCTGAGCATCGCCGGTATCATATAGATACTGGCAGAATCCGGCAAACTTATGACCCGTTCAAAGGGGACATTGCTATAAAGACTAATTTTTTGCCGGACCTTTTCAGTGGCCCGGTGGGCTGCCCTGCAGGCGATGATGTCCGGCTGAATACCGCATTGCATAAGCTGCTTTATTCCCAATTGTGCCGCCTTTGATTTTTGCTCACCGAGGGTCTCCGGTTCCAATATATATGTCAAGGCAACGAAGCAACTGCTGTTGGGGCCTTCTTCGTAAGCCAACTCGCGCATCGCCTCGATATAATAGGCATTTTCCAGGTCACCGACGGTACCGCCAATCTCGACAAATACAATGTCGGCATCAGATTCGGTTGCCAGTTGACGCAGTTTCAATTTGACCTCGCCGGTAACGTGCGGGATCATCTGGACGTCTCTGCCGAGATAGTCGCCGTGGCGTTCCTTGTGGAGGATGGAGCTGAATATCTGTCCGCTTGTGGCGAAATTTGCCCTGCTTAAATTCTGGTCGAGCATTCTCTCGTATGTGCCCAGGTCCATATCGCATTCCATGCCGTCGTCCAGCACGAATACCTCGCCGTGCCGAAACGGATTTAGTGTGCCGGAATCTATGTTCAAGTAGCCTTCGAGCTTAATCGGTGCGACCTTGAGCGCCTTATTCTGACAGAGCAAGGCCAGACAGGATGAGAATATCCCTTTGCCCAGGCCGCTCATTACGGTTCCCATTACAAAAACGTATCGAGCTTTACCCTTTTTATAACCGGCCGGCATCGGTGAGAAAAACTCGCTCTCAGTTGAAGTATCGCTGACCGAAGCCAATAACTCGTTATCGTTCGACATGAATTGTCCTTTTCGACACAGAGATTATAAATTATTTTTTAAGCCACAGAGGGCACAAAGAACACAGAGCTCATACAAAATAATTATTCATAATATCATGATACTCTTGCTTGATGTCACTTATGTCGATCTTATAGTTCTTCCGAATAGTTGAGTTCACATGGAAAGCGTGAGCCACACAATACTTTGCGAGAATAGTTGAATCGGGACCAGATTGCTTGCCGCTTTTAGACATATAGTCATCAACCAAACTTGTTACATCAAGGTGCACGGCATTATTGAACGACAAATAAAGAAGCGGATAGACCTCATTTTTGAACATATCGGGCAGTTGGCCTATTATGTGCATAAACTTTGGTAACCTTTTAACTGTTGAGTCTGTAAATAATGGTTCCTGTTTTAGCTTTTCGATTGCTTCTCCAATTTCCTGCCTAACGGAGCCATCTACAGCATCTCTAAACTTTCCCAGAGCTTCTATGTTACGGCACAATGTATCCTTTTCCCAACGGCGGATTTTCTGCTTCACAATTGTTTGGGATTTTTTGTAGCGAATGTTGTCAGGAACGACGAGACACCAATTTAGTTTCACCGATAGCTCACAAAGACAGCGCAGTAATGCCTTAGCTGGCATTATATTCCCACTTTGCACCAGAAGGAGAACCGTACAGCAATAGTCTTTGGTGCTATGAAGAACGGTCTCACATAAACCATCAATAGAACCGAAATCCCGAATTTTGTCGTGAATCAATATACCAGTTTCGTTGAACCACTTTATTATTGTTTTATCAATTTCCATTTTCAAAACTTCTATCTACTTTTCTCTGTGGTTATTTTTATATCTTTTGACGAATTCTGCGTATTGCTGCGGTGTGTCTATGCCGTCGCAGGTGTGTTCGACTTTGCCGACCAAAATATCAAATCCGTTTTCAATCGCTCGCAATTGCTCGAGTTTTTCGATTTTTTCCAGCGGCGTT
>CAYGBH010000551.1:0-2523 GCA_964348055.1 uncultured Pirellulales bacterium | reverse complement strand
TACAAGCCGGCAACGATGAGGTTACCGCAATGATGCTGCGAGCTGCTTATCAGGATGTTTGCGATATCGAGTCCGCCACGGGCTGCCCCGGACAGATTGACGAGCAGATATTGGAAAAGATTTTTGGGCGTTTCTGTATAGGCAAATAGCGTCTCGATACTCGATTCTCATTGCGAGCATCCGGCATCCATTAATTGTCTTTGGCTTCGAATTCAGCGTCGATTACATCATCCGGCTTTTTTCTTTTAACCTCACCTTCAGGCGGTGGGGGTGCTTGCTCGGCTTGTCCGGCCTGAGCTGAAGCGGCCTGTTTTTTGGCTGCTTCTTCGTAAAGCACCTTGCCCAGTTCCTGGCTGGTATTGCCGAGGTTTTCGATGGCCTTTTTTATCGCATCAGCGTCCTCGCCTTTTACGGCTTCTTTCAGATTATTGACCGCACTTTCGATTTTGCCGCGGGTCTCAGCAGAGACCTTTTCGCCGTGTTCTTTGAGTGTTTTTTCCGTTGAATAAATCAACTGGTCAGCCTGGTTCTTCAGGTCAACAACCTCTCTTTTCTTCTTATCCTCGTCGGCGTGTGCCTCGGCCTCTTTGGTCATCTTGTCAATTTCTTGCTCACTCAGTCCTGAGCTGGACTTAATCTCAATCGACTGCTGCTTACCGGTACCGAGATCCTTGGCCGAGACGTTCAGAATCCCGTTGGCGTCAATATCGAACGCAACCTCAATTTGTGGAATGCCTCGTGGAGCCGGTGGAATTTCGGTAAGCTGGAATCTTCCGAGTGTGCGGTTATTTGCGGCAAATTCTCTCTCACCCTGCAGAACGTGGATGTCAACAGTGGTCTGATTATCAGCGGCGGTTGAGAAAATTTCCTTCTTGCTGGTGGGAATTGTGGTGTTGCGTTCAATCAATCTTGTCATAACTCCGCCCAGCGTCTCGACACCCAGTGAAAGCGGTGTTACATCCAGAAGCAAAATATCTTTAACGCCTGCATCACCAGCCAAAACCGCCCCTTGAATGGCGGCGCCGAGCGCAACGACCTCATCAGGATTGATGCTTTTATTCGGCTCTTTGCCGAAGATGTTCTTCACTATTTCCTGGACCTTCGGAATCCTTGTCGAGCCACCGACAAGCAGGACCTCGGTGATGTCGTTGGCTGTCAGTTTTGCATCTTCCAGTGCTCTATAGCACGGGTTCTTGAGTCTTTCCAGAATCGGCTCGACGAGCGATTCAAACTTGCTGCGACTAATGGTAATCTGCAAATGCTTCGGGCCTGAGGCATCGGCGGTTATAAAAGGCAGATTGACTGTCGTTTCGAGCTGGGAACTCAATTCGCACTTTGCCTTCTCGGCAGCTTCTTTGAGCCTCTGATGGGCCATCGGGTCCTGGCGCAGGTCAATGCCTTCTGTTTTTTTGAACTCGTCTGCCAAATAGTTTATCAGAACGGCGTCCAAATCATCACCACCGAGGTGCGTATCGCCGTTGGTACTAAGAACCTCAAAGACATTATCTCCGATGTCAAGGATGGAGATATCGAATGTTCCGCCGCCGAAGTCGAAGATTGCAACCTTTTCATTCTTTTTCTTCTCAAGCCCATAGGCAAGTGCGGCAGCGGTCGGCTCATTGATTATCCGCTCGACTTCGAGCCCTGCAATTTTGCCTGCATCTTTGGTTGCCTGACGCTGCGAATCGTTAAAGTAAGCCGGTACGGTAATAACAGCCTTGCTGACTTTTTCGCCCAGATAGTCCTCGGCGGTCTTTTTCAAGTCCTGCAGAATCATCGCCGATATCTCCGGCGGGGTGTATTCCTTTTCACGGACCCGGACCTTGACCAGCTCATCTGCGGCGCCGGTAATTTTATAAGGGACAATCTTTTCTTCAGATGAGACTTCGTTGTGGCGTCGGCCCATAAAGCGCTTGATGGAAAATACGGTGTTTTCGGGATTGGTTACCTGCTGATGGCGTGCAATCTGGCCGACGAGTCTTTCTCCTTTGTCTGTAAAGCCAACCACCGAAGGGGTCAATCGAGAGCCGGAAGAGTTGATCAAGACCTTGGGTGCAGAGCCTTCCATCACGGCGACCACAGAAATTGTCGTTCCCAAATCTATTCCAATGATTTTAGCCATAGTTACGTTCCTTTCGCTTTTGCAAGAATGTCATTCCTGTGAAAACAGGAATCCAGAAAACGGTAAAACATAATGGATTCCCGCTTGCGCGGGAATGACAAATAGAATATATCCAACCACCCAGATGTGCAAAAGACGTGCCAGTTGCGAGAATAGGCTGGTGCGAGCTACTTAACATCTTGATTGTAAGTAAGTTAGGTTTTTTCAAGAGCTTTTTTATGCTTTCTGCCTGCACCGTAATAACTCCTCGATTGGCAACTATTTGTGCCATTTTGGCAGATTCGGGCCACCTCGGCTTAGCCCCTACGAGCTGTTTCGACATTGGCTTTGAATTGGGTTTGTTTTCACCAAGTGTCCAATCGCGTTTATTCTCATAATTACTTGTGTCAAATGAGCTTGCG
>CAYGBH010000550.1:0-2538 GCA_964348055.1 uncultured Pirellulales bacterium | reverse complement strand
GGCTGGTTGATAGAAATGGTGTTGTCTTTGATATCAGTGATGAAAACTTCATACAGACGATACACCCCCCACTCGCAGGCATTTTTGGTCAGCTTTTTCCAGCGGTCAGTTGCAGGCCCGTCAATAACAATACAGTCGCCGACCCGAAGACCCTTTGCGCTTTTTAGCTTTAACTTCATATCACCACGTTTGCCGTCTCTGGCCAGCTTTAGCTTCCTGCCGACCGTGCCTTTACCGGCAAAGGTAATAGCCGCTCGCGAGTCCGCAACCAGCCTGGTGTCATCGAAGGCCGAATCAAGCACAATAGGGATTTCTCCCGTGCGCTTCGTTCGGTCCCTGTATTCTGCAATACCTTTTAGCACGTGCCGGCCATCCGGAAGTTTACCGATAGCATTACGGCCATACGTGGAAAAGGCGAATGTATTACCTGAGTGTTTGCTTCGACTCCACCTGCCAATAACGACGTCATCGACCATCATCGTCATTTTCATCAAGCCGGTGGGTTTGCAGTGCATTTCGAGCCGGGTGTTTCTGCCCACCCGGCTTCCCGCAGGCGGATTGTAGAAGACCACGCCGTTCTGGGGAATCGAATATCGGAAGACCAAACGCGTTTTGTCAGGGCCTTTACCTCGGACAACCACATTGTCGTGGCGTACCGTTACTGGTCTGTCGAGATAATATGTACCTTCTGCCAACAATACTGCCCCGCCATCTGTTTTGCCCGCGGCCTCACAGGCTTTTGCCAGAGCTTCGGAGTCGTCGGCGTTATCGTCGGCTTTGGCGCCGAAGTCCTCGATTGACGCAACGCCTTTCGTCTTTGGAATGCCACCCTGGACACCACATTTTGTCCAGTTGGGGTACACGACCCCATCCGGGCCGAGCACATCAGCGGCAGTAAGCCGGGCCTTCTCGTTCGGTTTGATTTTGTACTGTCTTTGGGTTCCCGCAAAGCGGGGTCCCTCCCACGGCGTTACGCTCCTTGCTTCGGTTGCCGAGTTGCCGCAGGCTGAGTGATCGGGTGTTCCGACAAGTATCAGAAAGATAACCAGACCGGCCAAATGGGAACCCCGCAATAATAGTGACCTCGTTGTGAGTTTGCGTAGTTGCATCGCCCTTCAGAAGTCAGAAATCAGAAGTCAGATGTCTGTTCACTGTCTTCTGTCGAACTAATCCAGAAACTTCTTTAGTATCGCGGCTGTGTGCATCGCAATCAGCATTAGATAGTCCAGGTCGCTGAGACTGTAGTGCTTTTCTTTCATGGCGTTGTCAACGTACAACACACCGAAACAGCCAGTGGGCCGCATAACAGCCGCTATCAATGCAGAGCGTATTGCCTCCTCTTCTTCTATTTGAGCCGAAACCCGCGGCATGACTAAGAACTGGCCCTTTTCAACCGCTTGAATTACTTTCTTCTGGAGTTTTATCTGGCTCAAATCGACCATTTTGCCGTCTTGTTTTTTCCCGGCGTGACAGGTCATTGGCCCGGTAGGCTGCTTTCTCAAAGCGCACCAGACGTGAAATGCATTGAACTGCTCTAATGTAACATCCAGTAAGGACAACAGAAGCTCGTCGAGGTTGCTCGCTTCGCTGATTGTTTCGGTAGCCTGCGAAAAATCCATCAGTCTTCTGGCTGCTAATCTCATAGCGGGGGCGTGTCCGGCGTCCGGTTTTCTTACCACGGTCTCGTGAGGAGGTATTGCCAGCGCTGCTTCCAGATGAAGTGTATCTTCAAGCTGCATTGCTTTGTCGGCTTCAGCAGTCTCTTCCATAATGATTTCAATGAGAAAATCAGTTATGCGAAGACAGTCACCGTGCTTAATTTCAGCTTTTTGAATCGCTTCATCGTTTAGGTATGTTTTGCTCGCTGAGCCCAGGTCCTCGACCACCCATTTTCCATCATCCGTGCTATGGATTACCGCGTGCTGTCTCGAGGCTGCTCTATCGGGCAGGAAAACCTGACTGCTGGCTCCTCTACCGATGGCAATTGGACCTTCGGTGAATTGAAATTCTCTGGCATTGCCGTCCTTCTGTTTTACAACCATCCGCATTGCTTTTTCTCCCTGCCTTGTTAGTGACCACCCGCTTCGCCGGGCTCGGCGCCCAGACGAGCGGGGACCGAGAAAGCCTCTAACGGGGTCTGCATTTGAGTTTCCCGTCCTCCGCAATAGCTCCGCCGCGGAGGGTGGGCTTATCACCTGTGTTGTAATTATACAGGACTTGGCGCAGTTTGTCAAATAAACTATTATAAGACGCTGGATTTAACGCAGAAAAAGGCGAAAATAATAAAAAAATCGCTGTTTGGGCCTATTTTGCTGAAATCTTTGGAGTCCTGCGAAACATGTCGGCCCTGCAGGAAATTCTAAAAATTGAGAAAATCATCCGAAAGGCAAGCCCGCCACCTGTGCCTGCGCCACCTGTGGCGAGGCAAACACAGGTGCAGGCATTCGCATGGTGGGCAAGCATTCTAACGAGGTTTGCGTATCCGGTGGCGGTAGTGGTCCAGGATAACAGCCGCCACAATAACACAGCCTGTGATAA
>CAYGBH010000549.1:1603-2540 GCA_964348055.1 uncultured Pirellulales bacterium | reverse complement strand
AACTTCACCGCCCGGAATACCAGCCGGCACCATTCTAAAACAGTTCATTACTGCATCAGTTGATTATCTTGTTCGCTCCGGTTCTCCGAAACAGACAGAGCCAAAGGGTAAACGCACAAAAAAGAAGAAAACTGCTTTCGACAGCATACACGATGCCTGGCTGTATTCGTTACGGAATGAAGATTCCATTATTGAAGCAGAACAGGCTGAGCTTGCCCAGCTCGCCGAACAGGTAGCCCAATGGCATCGTCCAATAGCAGTTTCAGCTGCTTCACCGTTTAGACTCTGTTTGCGTTTAGAGGAACCTGTCGAGTTGGAAGAGACGACCAGCACCCTGTCAAATAACGGTTGGTATGTCCGTTATCTGCTTCAACCATATAAAGACCCAAGTCTCCTTGTTCCATTAGAGGACGCATGGAAAACCAAAAGCCGCAAGGCTTCTGTGCTTAAGAAGTACGGCCGGGATGTCAAGGAATACATGCTTTCAGCACTCGGACAAGCATCCGGAATCTGTCCTTTGATCGCAGCCAGCCTTGCCAGTGCCGCACCTGCCGGCTATGAACTGGATGTTCTCGGTGCATACGACTTCCTTAACAACAAAGCGATAGCACTTGAACAGACTGGATTCGGGGTAATGCTTCCTGCGTGGTGGACCCGTAAGGGCACAAAGCTAAAACTTTCAGCCAGTGCCAATGTTAAGAGTCCTAAGATGCAGGGAGGTAATGCATTTTCACTGGAAAGTATAGTTAAATTCGACTGGTCTGTTGCTCTTGGCAATAAAAAGCTGACCTTAGAAGAGCTTGAGGCCCTTGCAAAGTTAAAGGCACCTCTGGTCAAAATCAGAGGGCAGTGGGTGGAGATGAACGCTACTGAAATCCAGGTAGCAATCGATTTCTGGAAGAAAAATTCCTCCCAAAAAGATATTAGTCGTTAGTTA
>CAYGBH010000549.1:861-1593 GCA_964348055.1 uncultured Pirellulales bacterium | reverse complement strand
TCTGTGGGATTTGAATTCGGCGGAGTCAAGGCAACCGGGTGGATTGGAAAGCTGTTAAAGCAACTTGATGGCACCGTTAAATTCAAACAATTAGCCGTTACTGATACTTTTTCAGGGACACTGCGGCCGTACCAGGTTCGTGGATTTTCCTGGCTGGCTTTTCTGCGTAAATGGGGGATGGGTGCGTGCCTTGCAGATGATATGGGCCTTGGCAAAACAATCCAGACACTGGCACTAATTCAACGAGACTGGCACACAAATGGCAAAGCCCCTGTAATGCTGGTTTGTCCGACATCCATAGTCAACAATTGGCAGAAAGAGTCATCACGGTTTACTCCGGACATTCCTGTCATGGTTCATCACGGCATAGGCAGACACAAGGAAGAAAGTTTTATAAGGCAAGCAAAAAAATACGCCATAGTGATTTCCAGCTATGGGCTCCTGCAGCGAGATATAAAGTTCCTGAAGGATGTACAATGGGCAGGTGTTGTACTCGATGAAGCACAGAACATCAAGAACCCTGAGACTAAACAATCAAAAGCAGCCCGTTCACTCAAAGCCGATTACCGTATCGCTTTAACCGGGACACCTGTGGAAAATAATGTCGGCGATCTATGGTCAATTATGGAGTTTCTTAATCCGGGCTTTCTTGGCACCCAGGCTGAGTTCAAACGCAACTTTTTTATTCCTATCCAGGCAATCCGTGACCAGGATGCTGCCAAACACCTGAAA
>CAYGBH010000549.1:0-851 GCA_964348055.1 uncultured Pirellulales bacterium | reverse complement strand
CTGAGGCGACTTAAAACAGACAAAACCATCATCTCCGATTTGCCTGAAAAACAGGAAATGAAGGTATACTGCACGCTAACCAAAGAGCAGGCCTCACTCTATAAAGCCACATTGAAAGAAGCCGAAGATAAGCTTGAATCATCTGAAGGTATTCAGCGAAAAGGTGTAGATCTCGGTTTTCGCCGTATAATTAAAAAGGTTTGCAATCATCCCACACAATTTCTTGGCGACAATTCCGCTATTGCCGGGCGGTCAGGCAAACTGGCTCGATTAACAGAGATGCTTGAGGAGATTATTGAAGTCGGCGACCGGGCACTGGTCTTTAGCCAGTTCTCGGAAATGGGCGGTATTCTTCAACGATATCTGCAAGATACATTTGGATACGAGGTGTTGTTTCTCTATGGAGCGGTATCGAAACGAGATCAGATGATCGAACGTTTCCAGAGCAAAGACAATGGGCCGCCCATATTCATTTTATCGCTAAAAGCCGGCGGTACTGGATTAAATCTTACCGGCGCAAACCATGTCTTTCACTTTGACCGCTGGTGGAACCCGGCTGTGGAGAATCAGGCAACGGACCGCGCTTTCCGTATCGGCCAGAAACGCAACGTCCAGGTTCACAAATTCATCTGTGCCGGCACCCTGGAAGATAAGATCGACGAAATGATAGAAAGAAAGAAGGAAATCGCTGACAACGTAGTCGGAACGGGTGAGGGCTGGCTGACAGAGCTTTCCAACAAAGAACTCAAGAATATTTTCGCCCTGCGTAAGGAAGCCGTTGGCTCGTGAGTGCCGGAAAACCTGAAGGAGTATAACGTATGTCCGGATATCGATATCAATATTACAGTTAT
>CAYGBH010000548.1:0-2548 GCA_964348055.1 uncultured Pirellulales bacterium | reverse complement strand
TGAGCGAAAAAAGTCGATCAAACAACCGCACATATAACTGTATCAGCCGCCGCAGTATGCTCAGAATGGCTGCCGGTGCAAGCACCGCAGCTTTTACCCTTGGCTCTTGCGCCGCTGCTAACAAACGCGGGGAACGAGCGGTCACCAGAGGCCGCATCAACCAGTCCATCGCCCATTGGTGTTTCGAGAAGTACTGGGACGTCGAGCAAATGTGCCGTATCGCCAAACAGCTCGGCTGCAAGAGCATCGAGCTAATCGACCCGAAACACTGGCCCACACTCAGAAAGCACGGCCTGTTCTGCGCAATCCACGGCAGTCACGGGTTCGACAAAGGAATGAACAACCCCAATTATCACGATATGTGCCTGGCCAAGCTCCGCGACTCGATCGACGCCTGCTCCGAATATGGCTTCCCTAACGTCATTACCTTCACAGGTTTCCGCGAGAACATTCGAGACGATGCGGGCATCAGAAATTGCGTTAACGGTTACAAGAAAATAATACGCTACGCTGAGGCCAAGAAGGTCAACCTCTGCCTGGAGATTCTCAACAGCCGTGTTAACGTCGAGATGCAGGGACACCCCGGCTACCAGGGCGACCATACAGACTATTGTATGGAAATTGTCAAGAAGGTCGGCTCACCGCGAATGAAGCTGCTGTTTGATATCTACCACGTGCAGATTATGGATGGTGACATCATCGCCCGCATCCGGCAGTATAAGGACTATATCGGCCATTACCATACCGCCGGCAACCCCGGCCGCCGCGAGCTCGACGATAAGCAGGAAATCAACTATAAACCAATAATGGAAGAGATTGCCAAGACCGGCTATACCGGCTATGTAGGCCAGGAATTTATCCCGACACGCGATCCGCTCGAAGGCCTCAGCGAAGCCGTCGCTCTGTGCGACGTGTAATTCGTGAATCGCGACTCGATTTACTATTCGATAACTAAATCCGGGTTATCAGGCCCAAAATGCTTGAGCAGGACAATTGGGTCGGTTTTAGAAGGATTGGTGATTTTCACGCCCTGCCTGGCGGCATTTTCACTGACAAAGAATTCATCACAGGTTAGCTGGCCATACCTTATAAGCGCAGGGGTCTCTATTTCCCATTGTCCGAGTGTACCGTGACCCTGCATCGTGATAAATCCGTAGCAGGCACTATCCTTGATTGTAACGGTCTTGCCGGGCAGGACTGTCAGCTCTTTGGCGCTGAAGGCCGTCGACTTATAGCATATCCAGTTTTCGATGTAGCCCTCAGCCTCCATTTGTTTTAGTGGGCGGACGGGCTTGGGACGCATAAACCGATTCTGAGCGAAATTAGGGTCGACGTTCAGGTCCCAGTCAATAACGCTTAGAAGCCATTCCACGTCCCCTTCCTTATCTTTCGGTGTATCCTTCCACAGCAACTCTTTCGGAACAACCTGGTCGTGTGTGATGTTTTCATACATCGCAAAGACATCGGAGGCCTTCTGTGGTTCGTACGTGCAAAGACTTCCCGGGGCATGCAGGACGCCAGGTGGGACATCCCAGCCAGTTCCGACTTCAAGACGATAAGCAGGCGACAGACTTGTGATTGTATTGTCTCTTCCCTCGGCGGCATCCTTAAGTGCCTTGAGGACCTGTTCCTTGGTTACACCGGGATTGAGACCGAAGAATGTATAAGGGAAGTCGCCGCCATGATTGTTGGCCTGGGGTGGGAAATAGTAGGCTTCAGGCTTACCCAACTGGCCTGTCAATGCAGCATGCTCATCGCGATGATGAATATGGTGGGGCAGAGCGCCTTTGTTGTCGAAAAACTTCGAATACATCGGCCAGCGCTGGTGTTCCTTCCATAGTCTGTCCCCAATAAGTTCGCCCTTGAGCTCATCAATCGCATCTTTCAGAAGCACTCGTTCTATTTTTCCATTATCATCGAAGACAATGAAGCTCAAGCCTTCATTCGGCGCGGTCAAAGGGCCGTTATCTGCGGGCGTGGTTGACGCAAACCAGCGTTCATCGAGCCCCCCTCGCTCACCGCCCAGGGCATAATAGTTGTCCGGGTGGAGTTTGATGCGCCGGCCAGGCACACAAAATGAGCGCGGCACCCAGTTCGGAGCCAGGCGGACAATTCCTTTGCCCTGCTCAAGTGCTTTGGTCGCAATAGAATTAGCAGACATAAATTCTCCTTACTTCATAAATATATATATATAAACTACCTGTGAGTTTATGGTCTCCGGCTCACGGTTTTGTAACTGTCTCCCATTTCTGATTCTTGGCCGAAGTGAGCACCGCATCGCAAACGTATTGCGTCGCCAAGGCATCCCGGAAGGTTGGCGCCGTCGGCTTGCCCTGGGCCATGTTCTCAAGGAAATCGGCTACCTGGTGGACAAACGTGTGCTCATACCCGATCTGCAGTCCCGGAACCCACCACTTGTCCATGTAGGGCATGTCGCTGTCAGTGATGTGGACCGACCGCCAGCCGCGAACAATCGACTCATCGCGGTGGTCAAAGTAGCTAAGCCGATGCAGGTCATGCAGGTCCCAGCCGATTGATGCGTGCTCGC
>CAYGBH010000547.1:0-2549 GCA_964348055.1 uncultured Pirellulales bacterium | reverse complement strand
GTGTTTTCATCCAATCATCAGTGACTTTGACGGAGATATTGCAGTTGGTGAAGGCCTTTAAGTTTTGCTTGGCGTGTAGAAATTTCAGTATGTCCGGGTGATCGACAGCCATCATACCCATATTTGCACCGCGACGAAAAGCACCCTGCTGAATTGCGTCGGTCGTCTCGGAAAAAACCCGCCAGAAACTTATCGGCCCCGATGTTGTCCCGCCGCTCGAGGCGACACGGTCGCCGGTCGGTCTTAACTTGTCGAAGGAAAATCCTGTGCCGCCGCCGGCCTTTTGAATCAGAGCCGTCTGCTTGACCGCCTCGAATATGCCTTCTATACTATCTTCAATCGGCAGCACAAAGCAGGCACTGAGCATTCCGCGCCGTTGCGCGTTCATAAGGGCCGGAGAATTGGGCAAAAACTTCAGCGACGCCAGCAAATCGTAATATCTCTTGTGCCAGCCTTTGATTTGGCTGCTGTCGGCTCCGTACTTGGCTTCAGCCTCGGCTATCAGCGACGCTACCCTGCTGAAAAGCTGTGCCGGCGTCTCGATACACTTTCCATCGCGGTCTTTGATTAGATATCTGCTTTGCAGGACCTTCAAAGCATTCTCGCTGAGTACAGGAACGTCTCCGGGTGGCGGATGGATATGGAATTCAGCCATAAAAACTCAACGCCTAAAAACGCAAAGGGAAAAATGCAAAATCGTAATTTAATTCAAAACTCACATAATTTATAGTTTTTACTTTTTAGCTTTTTCTGAGCCATCTAAATCGAAAGACCTCGCGAATCCTTTCACTAAATCGGATACCCAAACGCTGCGTGCTGGTTTTAAACTCCATTTGGTTCAAATCATCTGTGGTAGGCTTATTCGGGGATTTGCCGAACACGGACAATAATTGCCCTGCAAGCAAACCAAGAAATGAATTTATTTTAGTGCGAACGCGCATACTCGTGATTCGTGGTTCGTGTACCGTGGCTCGTTCGGGTCACGATTCACTATTTACGATTCCCATTGTTAAATTATCTCTGCACGGCCAATTTCAAGGAAGTTAATAACTCCTGGCCGCTCCTGCTTATCTGTTCGGATTTGCCGAATAATTGATGCCTATCGAGAATCTCCGGCTTGTAATCATAGTATCTCTGCACCGCCTCAATACCACCTTCAGCGGCCTCACCGGTTTTGTATTCGCCCTCCAAAAGCCATGAGCTTACCTCGTCATCGTGCTCAGCGGGATAAATAAGTGCCACCACAAACTTATTGTCGCTGTACTTGGCCAGATGCACCTTGGCACGGCAGGGTGGAGCATTCTTGACAGCTAAACTAACGAGCCGCTTAAAATCCCGCTCGGCGGTTTCAAGCTCGCGGCAGTAAAAGAACATCCCGGCCTCGAGCTGGAAGACCTGCGACGGCACGCCTTTTAGTTCGAGCTTACCATCAGGGTAAGCTCTGTGTATTTTGTAGACCTTGCCGTGCTTGTATTTTTCGCTTTCCAGAAGCTCTGCCACTTCTTGGCCGGTAAAACCCACACCCACGTGGTCGCCGAAGTCGAAGATATACAGGCCGACATATCTTTCAGGTTTTTGTAATTCTGGCAGCTTCATATATTTTATTATAGCCACAGATCTCACAAGTTGCACGAAATTTTTGCTGCAGAAGCCCATCGTAGCTATTCGCCACTATTGACTGAATAAACTGTGATACACTGAGTAGCGTACTTACAACCTGTTCGAATAAAAGTTGTGGTTAAGGCGTATATACATTAGGATCGACAGAAAGAATTTGTTGAGAAGGAGCCTGATATGACTAACGGAGCAGCAGCAGGTGGAGCCGCCGGGGCGGCGGCAGCGGCGATTGCCCAGGCAATCAAGGCATCGGGGGCAATCGTTCATGTGGAGCCGAATGACTTTATGGAGATTTTGAACAGGAGCGAGAGGCCTTTGGTTGTGTGCTCACAGAGTAAGTTTATCTCAACAAAGTATCACTACCTTATGGCATATAAAGGGCTCATATTTTATACCAAAACCGAGACGGCTCTGGCCTTGAGGCTGGAAACAGAGGTTATTACGGCCAAAAAAATATGGATTCCCACTTAGATGGCGGCGTGAAGTCCGAATATCCTACAATTAAGGCTGGACCTTCAGTCTTACGAATTTTCGTTTGCCGACTTGCACTACCATACCATCGGCCGGTGCTATTTGCCTGTTAGGGTCATCGATTTTCTCAGCATCAATAGTCACAGCTGCCTGCTTTATCATCCGTTTAGCCTCGCCGCCGCTCGAAACGAGTTTGCAGGCTAAAAGCAGTTTGCCGGCCGGGATTGACTCAGGAGATATTTGAACTTCCGGTATCTCATCAGGCAGCTGGCCCTGGGCAAATACTTTGTCGAATTCAGCGGCGGCGCAGTCAGCGGCTGCTTCGTCGTAGAAATCGGTTACAATCGCCTTGCCTAACATAACCTTTGCTTGCTTTGGATGAGTTACGTCTGGATTAACAAGTTCCGTTACCTTTGCAGGCGCCGTGTTAGTCAAGAGCGTGAAGTAGTTTTCCATCATAT
>CAYGBH010000546.1:649-2553 GCA_964348055.1 uncultured Pirellulales bacterium | reverse complement strand
CGAGCTGTTTAGAAACAAGAACACAAACGCTGTCAGGAATGCATTTTTACACATGAGAAATACCTTTCGAATAACAAGATTCGTTCTATAAAGCTCACGATAATTTCGTTTATAAGGAAAAGCCTGAATAAATCAAGAAGCTATTTCCTACCATTTGAATAACTGGACATCGCCCAATGGGGCATGGGCATGGATGATTCCGGGATGATTGAGATATTCGGCGATGGTGAGTTTCCCAAGACGGGGCTATTTACAACCGCCTCGAGGATGTACTTCGAGGCATGGTGACGGTGCGTCCTGGCTCTGCATACCTCGAAAGTGGTGGCTCATGATATGCAGTCTGCGGAGACGGCAAGGATGGCCGCGACGACGACATTTGGCATAGATTCTTCTTGACGTGGGACAGCTAATTTGATACAAAATAATATGCTTGTTCTCTGGATTTTGGCCTTGTGGTCAACATAATACCGCCGTCTTTCGAAAGGGGAGTTACTGCCGAAGGAGGGACGTAGTGCCGAGTTGTAAGAAATTGTCTTGCGTGGATGCAGAGAATATAGTGAGTGTAAGAATTATTATCGGTCATTTTGTAAGAAGGAGGACTATTATGTGTAGAAAACTGATTTGTTTGGTCTTTGTGCTGGCGGTCACAGCTGTAACGGCCCAGGCCAGGTTGATTCATCACTGGAAACTCGATGATGTGGGCCCCATTGCGGTAGATTCGGTCGGAGGTTTAAACGGAACCATCTCTGGTGCTACGTCGGTCGAGGGCAAGGTTGGAAAGGCGTTGAGCTTTGACGGCTCGGATGACCTGGTTACGATTCTGAACTTTATCCCGCCGCAGCAAGGCACAATCGTGTTCTGGATGGACCCGGGATTTGCCACCTCTAAGCAGCGGCTCTTCGGCGCAGGCGGCGACTATGAAGTGATTGTTTATAATGACGGCAGGGTTAGGAATGAATTATTTGCAGCCGGTAGCGGAACCCTCAATAGCAGCACCGGCGCAGTCGAACCCGGGCGATGGAAACATGTGGCGGTCACTTATGCCTATGATAGTGCCGGTCCAAGTGCAGCCCTGCAGGTCTATGTGGATGGTGAACTCGATACTTCCGGCAGTGCCGGTGAGCCCGTCGTTCCGACTGACACGACGCTTTTAATGGGTCATCGGGCAGGCGCCGGCGGTGGTGAGCGTTATGGAGGTCTTTTGGACGACTTCCAGATATATGACGAGGTTCTTAGTGCCGAGCAGATCAAATGGCTTTACGACAACCCCGGCAAGGTCACCGATCCACTGGAAAAGGCCAAGAAGCCTTACCCTGCTGATGGAGCGATAGATGTGCCACGGGAAATTGTCCTTAGCTGGATGCCGGGAATTTTCGCGCCGCCAGTCAACGGGCACACAGTTTACCTGAGTGAGAACTTCAACGACGTCAACGACGGCATCGGTGGCATAGCTCAGGATGCCAACAGTTATGCTCCTGGACGCCTCAATTTCGGCACAACTTACTACTGGCGCGTCGATGAGGTCAATGGCCCACCTGACTATACGGTATACGAAGGCAGCCTCTGGAGTTTTACGACCGAACCCTTTGCCTATCCCATCGAGAACATCACCGTTACAGCTTCCAGCAGTGCTGCAGCTAAAGGCCCTGAAAATACAATCAACGGCTCGGGACTGGATGACAGTGGCTTACTGCACGACAAAGTAGGCGACGACACTATGTGGCTGAGTGATATTACAGGGCCACAGCCGACCTGGATCGAATTTCAGTTCGACAAGGTTTACAAGCTACATGAACTGTGGGTATGGAACTCGAATGAGAGTCTGGAGCAGGTGATCGGTTTCGGGTTTAAAGATGTTTCAATTGAATATTCAGTCAACGGCACCGACTATACGACATTGGGAA
>CAYGBH010000546.1:0-639 GCA_964348055.1 uncultured Pirellulales bacterium | reverse complement strand
ACAGCCAATAGCAACTGGGGAGGCATCCTGAACCAATACGGTCTCAGTGAGGTTCGTTTCTTCTATATACCTGTGCATGCAACGGAGCCCAACCCGGATTCAGGTTCAAAAGATGTCTCTATTGGTACAATAGATAAGCCCATTGATGTGAACCTTTACTGGAGAGCCGGAAGAGAGGCAGCTACGCACAATGTGTACTTTAGCACCGATGAGCAGGCTGTGATAGATGGTACTGTCGCCGCGACTACCGTAACCGAGACCGGCTATGGTCCCTTATCGCTCGATTTAGGCAAGACTTACTACTGGCGGGTCGATGAGGTCAATGAAGCCGAGACCCCCGCAACCTGGCCAGGCAAGCTCTGGAACTTTACGACACAAGAATATTTTGTCGTGGATGATATTGAGGACTACAACGACTATCCGCCCGACGAGATATGGGCGACGTGGGTAGACGGATACGAGAACCCCACAAACGGTGCCGCTGCAGGCTATCCTAACCCAAATTTTGGAGCAGGAGAACATTATGTTGAGACCGCGGTCGTTCACGGTGGCAGGCAGTCGATGCCGCTTTTTTACAGCAACACCGCCGGCGCAGCATATTCAGAGGCCGAACGCACTTTTGCTGTTGGGCAGAATTGG
>CAYGBH010000545.1:0-2571 GCA_964348055.1 uncultured Pirellulales bacterium | reverse complement strand
GAACATATATCCTTTTCCTTGAAATCATCACAGGGACAAGGTTGCTTGGGGTTACAAATACAGTGTCCGAGTCGTATAGAACGCTGCATAACCCGTTTTCGTCTTTCCGGATTTTTCATCATAATATCCTCTTATAGTAATAACAAAAACCAAGTTTTATTACTCGTATATCTATAATACATAAAATAACCTAATAATCATCTATAATGTCCTTGTTCGGTTAAATTGATCAGACGCCAGAATCGCCGCTCCAAGCGCGCCGGTCATCTGCGGGTCGGGTGATACGGTAACGCTCTGTCCGAGAGCTGACTGCAACGCGGTATCCATTCCGGAAATCATCGCAACGCCGCCGGTAAAGATGATGGGCAGTTCAATGTTGCGACCGGCCATCGCGATGATACGCGCGGCAATTGCCGCCTGAACACCGGCAACAATGTCTTCTCTTGGCCTGCCGACGGTGAGCAAACCGATTATTTCTGTCTCTGCAAACACAACGCACATACTACTTATTGCGGCAGGGCGACGGCTTTTCGCGGCCATTTGGCCAAGAGACTCAATCTTGACACCGAGACGCTCGGCAACGACTTCGAGAAAACGCCCCGTCCCTGCCGCGCAACGGTCATTCATAGCGAAATCGCGCACTCTCCCATCTCTATCTAATCGCAGAAGCTTGCTATCCTGCCCTCCGATATCAATAATGGTCATAGCCTCAGGCACAAGCCGACGCACTCCCACAGCGTGACAGGTAATTTCAGTTATCGTTGTATCGGCAATGCTAACTGCGTGCCTTCCGTAGCCTGTTGCTACAATTGCAGCCACATCTTCTTTGCTAATGCCGTTGTCCTTCACGAGTCTTTCAAAAAGGCCCGATGTGAGCTTATCCTGTTCAACGCCCTGATCTGTTAGCCCTTCTGCTACAACCTGCAGGTTGTCAGTATCCATTAAGACTATTTTTATTGCTCGTGAGCCGGCATCTATTCCTACACAAATCATCTTTTTCTCCGTTACCTTCGCTTCGCTCGAGGACGAGCTTTTACGGTTTCCACCAGCGCCTCGATCCGTGTACACAGCGTCGGACGCATCGAGTCGGCCACGGGCGGTACTTCAATTTCCAGCACGGGAACATCAAGTTCGGCCTGGACGATTTCGCTAATGACTTCGCCTTCCAGTGCACAGTGGCTTGCCCCGGGGATGCGCGATATCAAGACCGCCTCTGCGTCAAACCTGCGAATGTCAGCGCATATCCGGCTTGCCCGATCCGCTGATGAACCTACCATAGGGTCAGCAAGCACCATCTGCGCCAGAGCTTCGACCGGCTGTAGGTCTTCTGGGATTGTGTCGAGTGCGTGGCTGAAAAGATATTCCGTACCGCATATTCTGCCGCCGCAGTCTTCGAGAAGATTCATCACCTGTAAATCCGCTACAGGATTAACCCAGAAGATACGGGCGGCATCGGTACCGAGAACGCCTTTGACCGCCTGCACCCGTGTTTTAACTTCACCAAGTAACTCTTTTAGCACCTCGATAGTCTCATCCCGGTCGGAACAAAAATGTATCGCCAGCATCTCTGCGATAAGCATCTCCAAAGCAGGCATAGGGCACAGTTCGGCGGTAAACGCAAGTTGTCGTATTTCGGCAAGAAACGTGCGAACCTGATTTGCCTTTTTGATTCCGGCTGAGAGTTTCTCGTCATCCAGGTGTTGGCCTGCCAATTCTTCCAAGGCGGTTTTGAGCCGTTCGAGTTCCAACCTAACGAATTCAACCTGGCATTTTGGCGCTGAGAATCCGCTCGGCAGTTTCACCGACGCTTCGCCCGGCTCACCAGAGCGCCGATGCGGAACTTCCCACCACAGAATAGGGTACCCAAGACCGTTGAGCCGCTGTGCTATAGCGGAAAAATCGTCGCAAGTTGCCCCAACACTGCAGGTCAACAACTCCGGAATAGGAAAATGCGCACCGGTGACGAAAGCTCCCAGCATCGCACGCACCGGACAAAAGGATTCATCTATACCAAGTGAGTCAGCGATTTCTAATAGCCCGGCATCGAGTTCCATCACACAGGGAATCCACCAGGCTCCATCGGGGTAAAAGGCAGCCAGGTTGTCAAATGAGTACGCCATCACGGGCACGGTGCCCAAATCCTTCATCGTGCCGACGAGCTTTTTTCCCTTGTTCCGAGCCTCGTGCAGCCGGTCTTCTTCCGTTAGCAGAAAGTTCCATAGTCTCAGAGCCGCGGCGGAATTATCATACCGAAGCTTCAAAAGGCGTTTGTCTCCATCCCCAACGTGCCGGCTGAGCGGCCCGCCATAACTTGGCTGGTGCAGCCCTGCTCTTTGCAGATGTTCATATCGCTGGTCCCATTCTTCAAGGCTTATTTGTCTCGGCATATCGCTCACTGTAGCATCTCCAGGAATGCGCGAATTCGATTTGGCATTCTGTGCTGGTTTGTTTCATTGTCACCGCCAATGTCGATGTCAAGAACAGGCAAGTCAACCCAGTCTTTCAATCGCCAAAGCTCAGCGTGCCACATATCACACCATAGGTAGCGGTGGAAAATAATACCTCGGACGC
>CAYGBH010000544.1:0-2583 GCA_964348055.1 uncultured Pirellulales bacterium | reverse complement strand
TCGACGCGGGCACGCAGAGCGTGATTATCGCCGCAAACAGCATCCAGGTAGGCAGATCGCTGGGCTTCGGACCCCTTCTTGAGGGCGGTATTATATATTGCTTCAATGTCATTTGGTTTCTGAGCCATGGTTTTACTCCTTACTATGTTTTTGTCTCTCTATAATACAATGCGTCATCAAGGGCAAAAACGCCTCACAAAAAATGGGAAAAAATACAAATGCGCGAAAAAAACTTAACAAAGGACTGCTTTAGGCGCCCTTGTTAATCTCGTGGAAAAGAAAGGCGCGAGCGTAGGACCAATATCGGTCGGCGGTGGCCCGGGAGATTTCAAGTATTTTTGCTGCCTGCTCGATGGTCAAACCTGCAAAATAGCGGAGCTTCACCAGGTCGGCTTTAACCGGATCCTCAATGGCGAGCTTTGACAGCGCCTCGTCCAGCGCGACAAGGTCTTCTGAAGGTTCCTCGATGGCCATACATGCATCGTCGAGGCCGACTCTCTGTTGACCACCGCCATGCCTGAGGCGCCGTTTACGACGTGCGTTTTCGATCAGTATACGACGCATAGCTTCCGCTGCCGTTGCGAAGAAATGGGTGCGGCCTTTCCAATTCGCGGCTTCGTCCCCAACTAACCGTATATATGCTTCGTGGACCAGAGCAGTTGCCTGGAGTGTCTGGCCGGGCGGTTCCTGCGACATCTTCTGAGCAGCCAGACGACGCAGCTCCTCATAGACTAGCGGAAGCAGTTTATCCGCGGCCTTAGCGTCGCCTTGCTCGATTGCGTTCAAAATGCGTGTAACATCGCTCATACTTCCTCTCGAAATTGGATTACTTAATAGAAACAGGAGCATTGTATTATAAACTTGCTGATTCTTCAAGTATCAGCATATAATAAATAGCATCAAGTATTATGTGTAAGTTTGGTTTTGCGCTATCGAAGCAGCTGACAAAGTTGCATCAGAAATAACGGTCCGAAGGAGCAGGCACCATGTTAGCTCGACGCTTATCATATGTTCTTATTTTTTGCTGTGCGCTGTCGGCATTTCCGGCAGTTTCCATCGCGGAGGAGACAAAAATACAGAGGATTCCGGTAGCAAAGGGTATAGCATCACATCCGGTGAATGGCGGTCACTGCCTGATTTCGGACGGCAAATTTCAGTATATCGCCTTCTACGACGGCGGTCACCAGATGACCGTGGGAAAGCGAAAGTTAAGCCAGAGACAATGGGACTTCGTTAAACTGCCGGAGCGTGTCGGATGGGACACGCATAACCGCATTGTACTGTTTCAGGACCGAAAGGGATATCTTCACATCACAGGCAATATGCACTGCTCACCTCTGCGGTATTATCGCACAAGCGCTCCAACGGATATACACACATTCCAGCCGATTAACAAGTGGACCGGTGACTATGAAGAGAGAGTCACATATCCCAGCGTGTTGAAACTTCGTGACGGCTCAGTTTACATCCTGTATCGATATGGAAGCAGTGGAAACGGTATGCGAATCTTGATCCATTATGACGAACATACCCGGCAATGGACGAAGACCGCACCGGCTCTGACCAACGGCCGCCAGCGGAATCCAACCTGCAACGCCTATCCGTTTGGTGTTGTGGCAGAAGGCGCCGCCGGCAGGGCACCCAAAGCCGGCATCCTGGAAGATAGAAACGGCGTCTGGCATATTGCCTGGTGTTGGCGGGAAACTCCCGATGTCGTAACAAATTTTGATATCTGTTATGCCAAAAGTACCGACCGCGGCGTCTCCTGGAAGACCTGGGATGGACGCGACCTTGAATTGCCTATCACACCGGAAAATGCCTGTGTAGTCGAGCGTATCGCGCAGAAAAGCGGACTAATGAACGGAGGAACCTTAGTTGCCGATGACGAAGGACGGCCTTACATCGGTTATGGCCGCTTTGACGAAGATGGGTACAATCAAATATATGTTGCTACTGTGATTAACGGCAAGTGGAAGAACATTCAGCTGAGCGACTGGAAACATCGCTTCTATTTTTATGGCCGAGGCAGTATTCCACAGCGTCCGCCCGTCCCTCGACTCTCAATCACGAAAGACCAAAAAATTCTGGTTGCCTACAGCCATGCTTATGCAGAGCCCAGGAAAGGGCACTTGACCCTAACGCGGGAGCAATTGCTGACCGCCAAACCAGGGCAGTATCCTATTAGCAAAGCTCAAGCAATTCATCCTCCTCTGCCGCATATCCGTGCTATCAACCATGGCCCATTACCATCGGGCTTTACACACTATATGCAGCAGGAAACAGACTCAGCCAACCGGGACCGCAAGCCGGAAAATCCGAAAGAACCCACCATGATTTATGTCGTCGAGGTCAAGGACTCGTGACTTGACTTGAGGCCGGTAATGGATCTTGAGAGACCAACGGTTCTGTACCGTTCAGGTATTCTTCAAGATTCGTATAACCATCCTCGTCAGCATCGCCATTTCTATCGTCAGGGTCATCGGCATCGAATCCATATCGTTCTTCCCAGTCATCGTCCATGCCGTCCTGGTCGGAATCTTGAGGCGGTTCGGTGGATTTCAACTCAGGCCAGCCCCCGACTTC
>CAYGBH010000543.1:0-2598 GCA_964348055.1 uncultured Pirellulales bacterium | reverse complement strand
TCCTGAGCCGAAATGGCATCATCGGCAAGCAATTTCATAGCATTAAGGTAGCGCTGCTCAAAGTCAAGCTCATAGGCACCGGCTATGGCAAGCATTGCCCAACCGTTCCTACGCCCAACATGACTGCCGGTCTTGAAGTTATATTCGCGGTCTTCAACTAATTGTGCAAGATTCTTTCCAATTTTCTCTACCGTCTCTTTCATCCATGGATCGCCGGTAAGGAAATAATTGTAAGCCATACCCTGAGTAAAAATATGTCCTAAATTATAAGGATCCAGACAGAGATAAGGTGTCTTGCTTCTTCCGGTTCCAAACGAAACATAGAGTTCACGGATTTTTTCTACGCTGTAAAAACCACTTACATGTCCAACACAATGCTGATGAACCATTCCGGGACGGATCGGATACTCTTTTCTTAATCCTGAAAAATCTTCAAAATGACTTTTGAGGTCATCATTAATAAACTGGATAACATCAACTTCACTGGTATGACGAGCAGCATCATTTGCCAAATAAAAATATTTCGGGTTTCCTGTGCGTGCAAACTGCTTAAAGACGTGTTTTGGAGTATCATATTCATGATTACCCCAATTGCATTGACGTTCACCGAACCAATCTCCCCAATTCATCTGTCCATAGTCGCGCTGAGCTTTAATTGCGTGGACATATCCATTATCGAAAAGATTTTCCGCCCAATCGTCATATTCTTTCATGCCCGGGCTCCCTGCCGCAGCAATGTAGCCCCATACGCCAGCAGCGATTGCCTCAGCTGGCTCAGGGGATGGGACCAGCGGAGCGTTGGCAGACTTTGCCAGAGAAGCGCCGTCTCCCGAAAAATCCAGCCATATCCGCCAGCGAGGCGCCTGTCCCGTTCTCAAACGATAGCAATTGCCCTCGAACAGATATTGATACTTATACCAGGGCTTCATATGCTCAAAAGCACCTTCCTCAAATTCGGGCAATAGCCCTATTCTTAATGCCTTTGAATCGACCTCTATGCTTTTTGGCCATTGCTGCCAGAAGTCCTTCAGGGCAATAGCTATCGTGCCTTTACCATCGTCCATCTGGGCCCAGCCTGGGGCCTTTGAGCCTTTTCCATGGGCACCTTCGAGCCGGTAGTTCTCGTCGTCAACCTGGAACAAACGCAGTGACGAAGCCGGTTTACCACTGTATCGATGCGCCCCGCCTATGACAGCAGAATGGATTGCGTTGAGAGGAATTACTTCAAATTTCAAATCACAAATATTTTGCATTATGCCTTTTTCCGAATCGACCAAAATCTGCGGCTCAAGGTAAACCTTCGACAGCCCCGCAAAAACAGAAACGCGCATCTGAAAGCCGAGAACACGCTCTCGGTCCGGGCTGCGAAATGCGCCCTTCAAGACCAGAGTGGAACGGATTTTACCCTTTGTCTGCACTTCTACCGATTCGACAATTCCCATGCAATTTCGCCCTTTGCCCTCTGTCAGTGAAAGTTTGATATCGACGCGGTCAGAAACCCGCAGCAGAGCATCTTTCACCGGTGAAAGCACAATGTCTCTCGTTTCAACAGATGGTTTTTCCCGACCGATTATCTGTACTGGAAATTCAGGGTCAACTGTCTTGACTTTTTTGCCCCAGGATAGCTTAAAATGTGATGTCCCGTTAGCGGGGGGCTCGGCCTGGAAATCAAGCAGAACCCAGCGAGCACTTCGGTCCTTCCATCGAGCAAGAACCGATGCCTGGCAAGGCATGGGCTTATTATTCTGGTCATACAGGACAAAATGCACTCCTTTCGGAGCGGCCCGGCGCGCGAGAGGAACACCGCCTGTCACGGGCCGCAATGATTTTAGCTTGGTCCTATCCCGGACACGAATATTCAATTGCCCCATCGATGATTTGCTTTTCGAACCTCGAGCAATTGACAAACCTGCCGGGACAAGACCAAAGCAAATGGAGAAAACTATGATTCGTTTCATGCCACGAACCTCCTCTTAAGCAAATTCAATAAATATCGTCGATGTAAAATTATGAATCTATCCTCAACGTCTCCGATCAACAGGACTAAACGCTGCCGAAGCTGATACCAAGCTTATCGGCGTAGATAATTGCGATACAGGATAAGACCCAAAGCACAAAGCCGACCTGAAACGGTAAATCACTGAGAATAAGCTGCACTGGATCTCTGAACTTACCAGTTTGTATCAGCGCGCTGTAACGGAAAATGCAATACAAAACCAGAGGGGTGGTATAGACGAGGTTGTTGCTCCCGAAAATCCGCAGGGTCCTGTCATCCATTGCATAAAGCAGAAAACATATCACTGCCAGACCGCTGGTTACATCGAGCATATGGGCCAGCAACTCGGGTGTATAGCCGGCCAGTGTTTTTCGGAACGACTCGCTGTCCTGGCGAAGCTGGGCTATCTCGCTGCGACGTTTGCTGAAAGCCAGGAACAGACACAAAGCAAAGGTGCAGATAATCAGCCAGGGAGAGATAAATACATCTTCGGACTGCAGGACAACAACTCCGGCAACAGCCCGCAGACAAAAGCCGATTGATATTACAACGCAGTCCAGAATCATTATTCTTTTGAGCAAGAGCGAATAAAGAATCATTAG
>CAYGBH010000542.1:0-2599 GCA_964348055.1 uncultured Pirellulales bacterium | reverse complement strand
CATCGACCGCTTGCTCTTTTAAGGTGTGTTTGTATGCAACCTTGTCGAGAAATGGAACGAGTATATGAAACCCTGCATCAAGAGTGGCCGAATACTTGCCAAGCCGCTGGACGATAAACGCCATTTTCTGAGGTACTATCCTTATGGTCTTGAAGAAAACAATTAGGGCAAGTACCAATATACCAACAAGAATAACAAAAATGGGTGATATAAATGCAGCCAACATACCTAATCTCCTTTCTTTTATAAAGTTTTCACCTTAAGTGTTATGTTGTCCTTTCCAATAATCTCAACAACAGTTCCCTCTGCGATTTCTTCATCTGCTTCTGCGGCCCAGTTGGTGCCGTGAAATTCCACCTTCCCACCGGCCTTCGGCACAATTTTTTCTTTCACGACCGCTCGTTCACCGATGAACTCTTTGAGCTCTTCCGTCATGTCCTGCTTTGACTTAACATGCCCCATAAATACCCCCTTAAACCATTTCCGCAAGCACAGCAGTGACAACACCGAAGAAAGTATGAATATCACTAATTGGGTATTTATCCCGATATCTGTAATAAGGCAGACAAGCGCCACTACCCAGGCCCCGACGCCGAAGAAGAATACGATTAACCCCGGCAGTGCAAATTCCAGAATCAGCAGCGCAAGGCCTATCAGGAACCATATCAATTCCGGCTTCAAAAAGTCTTTAATCGCATCCATTTGGTCTCCCTTCATCAAAACTAGGAAAAACTATAATCAGTAGCAAGAAGCTCACTCTACCACCACAGCGGTGCCGTATGCCAAAATTTCCGACGCCCCGCCCATAATCATCGATGTTGCAAATCTTATTTGCACAATTGCATTGGCGCCGAGCTTTTGAGCATCTTCTATCATTCTGTCGATGGCCTGTTCTCGGGACTCAGCCATCATCTTGGTATAATCGGTTATCTCGCCTCCGACTATGTTCCGAAGTCCTGCCATAATGTCTCTGCCGATATGCCGGGCCCGAATTGTATTGCCTTTGGTAAGTCCCAGGTGCTTTACAATCTTCTTTCCCTCAATCGTATTCGTTGTGGATAAAAGCATTGCCTTATCTCCTTACATCTTTGTACCGGTCTTTTTTCCAGAAATAAAGTCTCTCCCGCAGCACTGACACAAAAAGAATCGCTATCCCTGCTATAAGTGCCAGCAGGCCTATTTTCAAAAGCATCCCTATCGTGGGGTCTTTAATGAGCTCCTCTATTATTTTGAATCCGCCGTAGATTACCAGCAGGATACCGGCTATCGAAAAAATAATCCATCCGACCCCGCGCTCGATGCGGTTATAGATGCTGCCCCAGTACTCCCGCCACATCCGGTCCTCAGGCTCAACCAACGTCACCTCGTCGGTTATGGCCTTGAGTTTCTTGAATTCTTCAAGTTCGCTGGCACATTCGCCGCACCCGGCCAGATGCTCTTCGAACCGCTGTCTCTGCTCGTCGCTCAATTCATTGTCCAGGTAGCCCATCAGCAAATCTTTGTAATCATTGCATGTCACTTGTGCCACCTCCTTTCTCTGTGCCTAATAATTCTTTCAATCTTTTACGGGCATAGTACAATCTGCTCGTCACAGTGCCTTGATTGCAAAAAAGGGCCTCAGCGATCTGTTCGTATGACATGTTCTGAAAGTGTCGCAATATAATCACCTCGCGATGCTTATCGTCCAGCTTGCCGATTGCCTGCCAGACTTTGTCTTTGGTCTCTTTTTTTCCCGCCACTACATCGGGGCAAAAACAATCAGCCGTAGCTGCTACTTCCGGGCAATCAGCCGCATCAAGGGAACCAGCCCGCCTGTACCTTCTTTTTCTTAAATGGCTCACACACAGGTTTTTCAATATTTGATAGAACCAGGGAAAGAACCTTCGGCCGGGCCTGACATGTTTGATATTCCGGTATGCTCGAATGAATGCTTCTTGTGACAGGTCCATCGCATCTTCCCGATTGCCCACAAGCCCCAATGCAATAAAATATGCGTCTTTCATATACCTGTTCACAAGGACTTCGAACGCCTCTCTTGACCCCCGCTGACAACGCCGCATAGCAACTATTTCTTTTTCACACACGCCTGGCACTCTCTGGCTCCAAAAGCAAGCTGTTACGGTTCAAACGCAGTTCTTAAAACTCTGTTTTCCACAGTAATATACACTCAAAGATGCGATTTTCTTCAAATCATTTTATATTTTTTATCGCTGTAACCATTCTCGATTAAAAATCGTAAATCGAAATTTGAAATCGTACATTTATAAGTCATCCTGAGCGCAGATTTCACGTGAGGTCTTCTTTGCTGATATTTAGCCCTGGGTTTCTCCCAGGGTTTTCTTTTTGTCGAAATTATATCTGCGAATACCGTGCTGGTCGCAGGATTATGTCGGTGATGTTGGAAACAGTGTCTTTATAAGCCGGATTTACCCTGAGTTTCTTCCACTCCGGGTCGTCGCGGAACACACTCCATTGTTTGTCACGTGCTGTCATATCATCAAAGGCCAGCATATAGGTCAGATTCGGCATCATCGGCCCTATTAGCGTCTCACCGAAGAAGACCGGCCGCAAACCCGTCTTTTTGAAAATCGCTATCTCC
>CAYGBH010000541.1:0-2599 GCA_964348055.1 uncultured Pirellulales bacterium | reverse complement strand
GTTGAGGCAATGGATAGAGCAGGGTTTTGCTACTGCAGGCGGCCCTGGAAACACGGCTCCTTTGATTGCACGAACCGGCCTGAAAGTTGCCGTTGGGGCCAATCTCGGCAGGGGGGATTACGATGGCTTAGATGCCCAGGGCAGGTTCTTTTATGACCTGATGACCGCAAACGGCATTGATATGTCGCAGACTCACGTACATCCCCATTTATCCACGGGAACAACATTCATTCACAGCACCTCCGGACAGGACAGGGGCGGGATCGCCTATTTTCCCAATGCCAATGACGATTTCGATTTTGAAATATTCAGAGCTGCTGTTGAGCGATTGCGGCCGAGTATAGTATATTATATGTACTCCGGTCTGTCGGAAAGAGGTGATGCCAACGGAGGCCGGGATTTGGCTGAGTTTGTTAAATGGTGCCGAAGCAAAGGCGCCGTTAGCATTGTTGACTGTCATACTTTAACAGGCAATCCGCAGGAGCTGATTAAAGAGGGCAAATCGGTAGAGCAGTACTGGCTTTTGGAACCGCTTTTACCGCAAGTCGATTTGTTCTTCACATCCTGTGATGAAGCCAAGCTGATTGAAAATACACTCGCCGCCAAACGCCTCTGGGATCGGTTTACAGAGCACGAAAACAACACACACTTTCTTGAGTTTTTGACCGAAAGATTCTGGCGAAAAGATAAAAGAGCAAAGTTGTTCGGTGTCACCGTCAGCGACGGCGCGTATGAGAAGCACATCTGCCCCGATGGTCTTGTCAGCGGCCCGAATAAAATCGAATCTCGGTTCATGGGAGGTGAGGTGGTCGATCTCGTTGGGGCAGGGGACTCCTTTAGGGCGGGGCTCATTGCGTATATCGCGCGCAACCTGCGCCAGTTCAAGGACGGCTCGATGGACTTCGGCGAAGCGGTGCAGATGGGTAATCTATTTGCGTCACTCTATATAAAAGCGCCGCTTAATGATAGATACGGCAATATCAAGAGCTACGATAAAATGCTAAAGGTCGTCCGAAGCGATTTAGCTTATCCAAGTTTTGATGCATTGCAGAACGCTTTGAGCTAAGCAGACCAGGAAAGAGAAAGGAAATATAAATGGCCACGAATGACCCCAAATCTAACTGGCAGAATAAGGTTGGCAATCACGCCCAGGTTGGCGGTATCGAGACCTCTATTTTGGATAACGGCCTGGGTAAAGGGACCCGAATCGCCTGGGTGAACACCGGCTCTGGTCTTCGATATAAAGTGGTTATCGATAGGGCGCTGGACATCGTCGATGCCTTCTATAATCAATACAGTCTTGCGTGGCTAAGCCATGCGGGTGTGACTGCCCCACGACCTGATGCTAACCTGGGACTGGAATGGCTCTATTCTTTTGCTGGTGGTCTGTTGACGACCTGCGGCTTGACCCACGTTGGCGGGCCCGAAACTGACGAGTTTGGCCAGCGCGGTCTGCACGGACGCATCAGTAATCTTCCCGGCGAGCTCGAATCGGTTGTGCAGCCGAACCTGGCAGAAGGAAAACTTCAAATGAGCATAACAGCGGTTGTTAAACAGTCTCGGGTATTCGGGCCGAATCTGGAATTAAAACGCACTATATCGAGCACCGTCGGCGAGCCGTCTATTCGAATTCACGATATTGTGACGAATGTTGGCAATACGCCGGCGCCACATATGATTTTGTATCATTGTAACTTTGGCTGGCCGTTAGTTGACGAAGGGACGGAGATTGTATGTAAGGGCAAATGGGCCTCGCGCGGTATGGATATGGACAACGCGGTATTCAACAGCAAACGCAATTTTCGAAGGTGCCAAAAGCCGCTCGACAGTCACAGAGGCGGCGGCGAAGGCTGTGCTTTTATTGATGTGGCCGCTGATAAAAACAGGATGTGTACCGTCGGCCTTTACAATCGAGGGCTTGGCCTTGCGCTTGTTCTGAAGTATCAGAAGAAGCAATTACCCTGGCTAAGCAACTGGCAGCACTGGGGGCCCGGCGAATATGTCACGGCGCTGGAGCCGGGGACGAATCCGCCAATCGGCCAGGCCAAAGCGAGAGAGCAAAAAAAACTCATTCACATCGCACCGGGAAAGAGCAGAACCTATGACCTGGAAATGACAGTTTTGACGGACAAAAGGCAAATCAGTCGCTTCCTAAAGACCGCAGGTCAGTGATTATGGCGGAACATATATTTACCGGTTTTGGATTCGGTCCGATCCAGGGCGGACTGTTTGTCAAGGAGGCATTTCAAAGCGGCAATTTTGCGCGGATAGTCGCAGCGGAGATCGACGCCGAGATAGTAGATGCCGTCAAGGCCAACAAGGGAAGCTATTATGTCAATGTGGCCAAAGCGGGCGGCGTCGAGGTGCTAAAGATTGACAACGTCGAGCTATTTAACCCCAACGTCGCAGCAGATAAGCAAATGCTTCTTGAAGCTTTAGCCCAGTCCACGGAAATAGCCACCTGCCTTCCTTCTGTAGATTTCTATGACTCGGCCGGAGCAAACAGTGTCGCATCATTGATAGCTGATGGTTTGAAGCATAGCAAAGCAGAGGCAACAATAATCTACACAGCGGAAAACAATAATCGCGCCGCAGAGAT
>CAYGBH010000540.1:0-2614 GCA_964348055.1 uncultured Pirellulales bacterium | reverse complement strand
GATTTCTCAGTGTTTCAGTGAAGCCCCCCCATCGGTGATTGTTCACAGCATTATACCGTAAAGGCCGCTTCAATTCAAGCAATCAGTCGCAGAACGGCGTTTGAGAAGCAAATTATGGGTGTTTGGCAAAATGGAGAGAGGTTTTATAGGTCCAGAACGGGAAGTTTTTTTGGCTGTGTAGAGTTGTCAGAGGCAGTAAAAAAAGGCCGCACGTCCCAATTACATCGGGACTCACGGCCCTTTAAACAAGCCGGTTAGTTTTGCGAGCACCCCTTCGTGTTTCTGCTTTGCTATGAGGCGCCCTAATCCGACAGTAACAGGGTCGTCTATGGAGTTATTGCCCGGTTGTAAATGCGAACGTCATCAATCAGGCCGGGGAAGAAACTAGCTGCGTCAAGACTGTTTCCGGCACCCAAATGTAGACCTTCACGCGAACTTTCCAATTGAGATAAGGATTCTGTATCTTTTGCAACCTCTGCCCCATCAACGTATAGGCATCTGTATGAGCCGTCCCATACAAAACCGATATGGTGCCAGTGGCCATCTGTGATAACTGCCTGAGACTGCAATGGTCGGCTGGACTTTCCGAGCCGCCACCAATCACGACAGCTTCATTAACAATTAAAGGGCGTCTTAATCCACCAGCACGATTTCTATGCTGTGAGCCAGATAAAAATTGGGACAGGGGGTACTACCGCACCCCCTGTCAGGCTGCAAGTAAAAGCCTTCAGCACTTGGGTCCCGCTCACTCCGGCAACTGGATGCCGACGATCACAGCCTTGGCGCCGCCCCAGCCGTAGCCCGCACCAGTGACCAACTGCCAGTCCGTATAACCTCCGAACTGAAACACCCCCTGCGCCTCTTCAAAAGCTCCTGTGCCACCGGTGATTTTTGCGTGTGAGGTGTAGTGGTGCCAGCGGTGTTCGGGCGATACGTAGTCAAATGTGGTCATGGCTGTTCCCGATACTGTCAACGTGCCGAGGTCGCCGAAGTCGAATATCTGGGTCTCGACACCATGCCAGCTGTTATCGTTCATCGTTCTTGCCACATGCGTGTAGAGGACAGTCCCTTCATACTTGACTCCTTCGAGCCAGATGGTGGCAGGGCCTACCCAGCCCCCGGGTGCTGGTTCGGACTCGGACTCCAGGATCACCTCGACGGGCGGTTCGCCTGTTGATGCGGACAGGCAAAAGGCCAAAGCCAGGATACCGAGGCTCCCAACAGCCAGAATTTGAATCTTTGTTATGTTCATTTCTACGATCCTTTCTGGTTTGCGATACAACAATCAAGTCCTACCTCCGGGTGCGCAAACCAACCGCTCGGAGCAGGTCTGGGCTGGCGAGATTGTCGGCCAAATCAAGTTACTTGGTAGGAGCGGCGAAGGTGAAATTTGCGGTCGCCTCCCTATCACCAAGTACAGGGCCAACAACTCTGCCCGTTAGGGCAATAAACACACAAGCTCAAGGTGTCACCGCCTGGTTGTGGATGCGAACGTCGTCAATCAGGCCGGAGAAGAAACTGCTTGCATCAAGGTCTTTTCCGGCACCAATGTACAAACCACCATACGAATGTATACCGGCCACACCGTTGATATCCTTAGCAACCTCTGTTCCGTCTACATATAGGTATCTATGTAATCCAGCGCGGTCGTACACCAGACCAATATGGTGCCACTGTCCATCAGTGATTAAAGATTCAGACTCCAGTGGCTTGAACAACGGTCCCATTAACCCGGTGATAAGTTTCCCGTCTGATGAGTCCGTACCAAGCCACGTCGCGCCAGGAAATGTGCTACCATCTACTTGGGATATAATCACCTGCCCTGGAGCACCGCCTTTAACCCAGGCAAAAACGCTGAACGGGCCCTTTGCCGGGTCCAAGACAAAGTCGGTACTGACATAATCATCGGTCCCATCGAACGCCAGCGCCCCGTCTATCTGACCGCCAGCAGGCTGCCAGAGCGGCCCACCGTTGAGGATACCGTCATGTGCGCCGGCACTGTCGCGGGCGATACTGCCCTCTGTCTCGTCCAGCTTCCACCAGCCCACAAGACCGGGCAGGGAGAGGATATTAAATCTCCAGACATCGCCTTTATACGTGGCGGTGCCATCAAACTCATCGACCCGCCAGTAGTATGTCGTGTCTAGAGCAAGGGTCTCCGGATAAGGGGATCCAGCCGAACCAACAGTAAAAGATGTCTCGGTCTGGTTACCTCGGAGTGTGCCGCTGGTTCCGTCGTTGACATCGTCAAAATTCTCACCGAAATACACATCGTGTGAGACCGCCCCGGCTCCTATATTCCAGCTAAGGGTCACCGAGGTCTCCAGAAGTGCGGCTCCATCAGCCGGGTCGGGATTCCATGCATGCGGGTCACCGGTGACAACTCCAAACATGCCCGTGTTGTCCATGACCCCGGAAATCATTTCGGCATTGACACCCCAGGCGTAAACCGGCACGTTAGCGCCTGTATGGGTCCCAGTACCCCAATTTACCGTGGGCAATACGCCGGCACCGCTGTTGGCTAAGACAGTCAGCCCGCCGGTTTCGTGGTCGGCGCATACGAGTATCAGCGTGTCGGTGCGTCCTGCTGCCCAGTCAATTGCCACCTGCACGG
>CAYGBH010000539.1:0-2639 GCA_964348055.1 uncultured Pirellulales bacterium | reverse complement strand
CAGCCAAGCAGGCAGGCAAAAACACAGTTAGAATCTTTGAACCTGCCAACGATGGCCGGTAGCTCTTTCGTAAGTCTCGCCTGATACGCATCATAAAGAATATATGCCCTTCCTTAAAAACAGCGCCGCGACCCAAAGCCAAAGGCCGAACCTGCTGAACAAATAATCTCAGCCACAGAGAACATTTTTTTACCTTTGAAATTGGGTTTGATTGGGTTTTTTTCCCAGAGCCCGAAGGCGGTTTCATTTTTATAATCCTTTGTTGGATAGAAGCTTAAGTTCATTTTGGATTTTCGCAAATTGGCTTTGTTTTGCATAATTTCCTCATAGCCACAAAGGTACTGGGGCACAAAGGAACAGAGTAGTAGAGGGAATCTCAAATTCTAAATCCTAAATTCTAAATCCTAAATTCTAAATCCTAAACAAATTCGAAAATAAAATTTTCAAATGCTCCAAACGAGGTTTATTAATAGAGCATTTGAGTGGGCCTGCTGGCCCCTAAGGCCTTGCCACACGGTGGCTTCCGCCATCGCTTACAGATGTGCAATCTGAAATGTCCAATTTCTGCCGCCTATGGGTGGATTTGTGTTTACCTGTTGGCAAACATGCAGGCATTTTAACAGATTTTCAAACAAAAATCAACATAAAAATGACCAAGAAAGCACATTTTTTGGTCGTTCCATATCAGGGTGTACACTGCACACCATTTTTCTATCATTCTGAACGGAGCGAAGCGAAGTGAAGAATCTCGTTTTGTGTTTTTTAATTTTGAGAATTTGGATTTGTTTAGGATTTAGGATTTTTGTGAGATGCGCTTCATGCTTCGGAACCTGTAATGAGCTTGTTGAGGGAAGAATAGCCGGACGGAACTATCAACACAAAACCACCTTTTTGGTCATCCTGTCTGCCCCGCACGAATTAGGTCCCTGCCGCCGTGTCCCGCGCGAATTGAGTGCGAGCTCATTTATAATTAGTGCAGGAGAAATTGGTTTGGGGTCTTCTCGTAAGTGTCCACCCCCTTAACTGTCTTTTTCTAACGGGAACAAAACGGGGCCTATACCGGATCAATCGGTATAAGCCCCGAACTGGTGCAAATTTCCTATATCAGCCGCGCGACCAATTACCGCTCATCTGGCTTGCCGTTACGGAGCCAGCCGATACAGACGAATGTCGTCAACATACAATGTACCAGTAGCACTATTGCCATCAATCCCAATAGCCAGCTTCGTGATATTCTGCGGATTCACGCCTAACGATGCAAGGTCGATATTCCACTGCTTCCATTCTACTTTCGCTATGTCACCGGCATCACCGTCATAGACTACCTTGGAGCCGTCGACCTTCACATACAACTGGCCGGTGTTGCCCTCGGTGCCGTGGAAATACAGCACCAATGTCGTAGCGCCGGCTACAGTCCAATTCTGAGCAGCAGCAAAAGTGCGTTCGGCCTCTGAATAGGTTGCACCACCGGTGTTGCTGTAGGCAAACGGCATCGACTGCCTGCCGCTGTGAACGATAGTTCGCTCGCAGAAAGGAATATTTTCATAACCAACTACAGAGCCGTTTGTCGCGACGCCGTATCCATCTAACCACACCGTAAATATCCTCTTGCTCGCGGGGTCTTCGGGGTTAAGGTCATTGTAGCTCTCAATATCGTCCACGACAAAATATTCTTGTATCGTAAAGTCCCAGAGCTCGCCTTGCCACATTGCGGGAGTCTCGGCTTCATTGACCTCATCGACACGCCAGTAATGAGTCTTGCCTAAATCGAGGGGCAAGGGACCATAGCTGGTCTCGGTCATGGTAGTAGCGGCGGCAGTACCGTCTATCACAGCCTGCTCGTCGGTGCTGAAGTACACATTGTGCGAAGCTGCCTCTCTTCCGGCTCTGAAGTCAAGGGTCATATCAATGGGCTTATCTATTGTCCCAATAGAAACATCTGTCTGGCCGTCAGCCGGTCTGGGCTCTCTTGCTTGGACAGGTATGTAGAAGAGGCGAACCTCACTGAGACCATATTGATTTAGTATGCCTCCCCAGTTGCTGTTAGCCGTAAGCCTGACGTACTTTGCTCCTACACCACCGAAATCAACGGTGGTATTGTGTGCGTAATCGGGCGTACCGGGTGCCCGGGCAAACTCATGGGTAGTACCCAGTGTCGTATAGTCGGTGCCGTTAACCGAATACTCAATCGTAACATCTTTGAACCCGAAACCAATCATTGGCTCCAAGAATTCATTGGAATTCCATACCCACAGCTCATGCATCTTGTAAACTTTGTCGAACTGAAATTCGATCCAGGTTGGCTGCGGCCCTGCAATACCGCTCAACCACATATTGTCGTCACCTTCTTTGCCATGCAATAAGCCACTTTCATCGAGTCCCGAACCGTTGATGGTATTTTCAGGCGCTTTAGCTGCAGCGCTGCTGGAGGCTGTGGCAGTGATGTTCTCGATGGGATAACCAATGGGCTCGGTCGTAAAACTCCAGACGTCCCCTTTGAACACTACATGACTGGTGGGAGGAGCATTTACCTCATCGACGCGCCAGCAATAAGTCGTGCCGAAATTGAGGCGACCCAGATCGAAGGTCATGTCTGTCAGACCTTGTCCGAGCAGGACTCCTTTGCCATCGTCGACTGT
>CAYGBH010000538.1:0-2655 GCA_964348055.1 uncultured Pirellulales bacterium | reverse complement strand
TAGCCACGCAATTCGATTTGCGGGCGCAATTCAATGTACCTGTCAAACAGAGACACATACGGGTTGCGCTTGCTTCGAGGGCTGAATTCATTTAACTTTTTCATAAGAGCCGACTCAACCTTGGGCGAAGCAATAATGACGACAGCGGGCGGTTCGACATTATCAGCCTCGGTCCAATAACCAACATTGGGAAAAGAACGCAGGTACCAGGGCAGCGGCCAATAATCTTTGCCGGGGCAGATCACATGAATTATCATTTCGTGGCCATTAGGGTCAACCTGGGCTATCTCTTCCGTGCGCTGCGCTATGGTAAAAACATCGGTAGTCGGATGAGCGTAAACGTATGGATTGCGACTGTCTGCATAGAACTTGTAACTGCCTAAATACGCCTGCCAGCCCAGGTGAAGGGAAGCTTCAATCAACAGCAAAATAACAATCAAGCGGGGCAAAACGTTCGGCACCAGCTTTACTAACACTACCGCACCGACACCGGCCAGCAGAATCATGCCGTGCAGGAACCCTAACATACACCAGGGAGTTTTGTACGGGATTGCCGAATACACAACGGTCAGAACGAGCGTGTAAAAGGCGATGAACCGAAGCAGATGAATATTAACACCAGACAGCCCTTTTTTTGTCATCACAGCTATGAAACCAACCACGGCCAAAAGGACAATGAGGGCTTCGGTCCAAATCGGGCCGTCGCCGTATCTGGAATACATGAGCATTTTGAGGTAGTAATACCAGGGATGAATATGCAGCGTATTATTGCCGGCACGGTCGAAATAAGCTCCATAAGCGCGAAAGGAATCGAAAACTCCGCCGGGGTTGGCCAGAAATGACGAATAGAACAGCGCAGAGACAATCACTGCCGCTGCAAGGCCTGCGATAAGATGTGAGCGTTTTATTGCCCTGGCGGCACTTGCGAGAGAACCCTTCGGACGCCATATCAAGAGCGTGAGCAGCAGAGCCAAAAACATCGAGCCGAAAGCGATGATACACGTTTCCTTGGTTGCGTGCATAAGGGCCAGGAATATCCCCGTCAATATGGCCCACAGGAGTTTTTTGTTCTGAGTGTAGCGATAGGCACAGGTAATTGTACCAAAAGTGAAACAGACCAGGAGCATCTCCTGGATGTAATAACGGCTGTAGAAAACCATAGCCGGAGAGATGGCGGTCAATACAGCGGCATAAATCGCAGCGGCTGGCGCCAGGCCGTCAGCCGCCAGTAGAAGCAGCAGCACCAGCAGTACACCACAAACGACGGGCACGATGCGCAGGATGAACTCGGTTATCTGCGTCAGTTTCGCGGACGAGGCCAGACGGGCGGGGATTAAAGTCAGATAGTTGAGCGTCGGGCCGTGGTATTCATCGGGGTCGTACTCATAAATACCATCTTCAAGTAAATCCCCGAATTTGACGGCGTGAACGGCCTCGTCGCCGTGCATAGGGCGCTGCTGAAGCCGCGGCAGGCGCAATACAAGCGCAATAATTGTCGCGGCCAAAATGAGGACACAACATTTTTTGGCCATCTCATTCTACCGGCTTGCCGTAGACTTCCACCTCAATATAGTGGTTTAAATCGTTGCCGGTATTTCCGTTGCTATAGAGGCGGACATAGCGGGCCCGAACGCCCTTGGCGTCGATAAGTTTGCCCTCGTTGGTTTCGGTATAGTGCATTTCCTTGCCGAGGCCAAAGCCGGCAGAGTTGTCAATGTCATTGTTGAACAGGGTCGTAACATTCGTAATGAAATCTGGGTCATCGGCCACCTGCACCACCACATCAAAATAAACCACGGCCTGCTTATGGTAATGCCATATTACAATGGCATAAATCTCATGTATAGCTTCGAGGTCGACAGTAACGTGCTGCAGAAACGGGCCCAACTCAACATAGCTGCCGTCGGCGGCTTCCTTATCACCGTCGGTTATCATTTCTATCTCGCCGATGATAGGTTCTTCATCGCTGCTGGAGACCAGTTTTTCGAAGGCGACATTTTTTGTTCCAACCGGGGCCAGGAACGGCGGACGCATCTTGCCCAGCGGCTTTTCGAGCCTCTCAACCCGGGTATCCTGCGGCGTGCCTATGAACATCGGCTTGGGCAGCTCGATTTCTATCGGCACCAATTCGGCAGGGGTAGCACTTTCAGTTGTAGTTGTATCACTTTCACCAGAAGGCGAACCGGGACTTTCAGGAGGCGCCTCCGGCGTGGATTTTTTGCAGGCCGGAACAAGGCACAAAATGAACACAAACAGCACCAGGACGCAAATCTTCACAATCGAACCAAAACCTTTTTTCAACATTTCTTTTTGACCTTAAAAAATTCCAAAATTCTACTTAACCGACGAAACTGTTAATTTCAGCAAACTATCGCAAATCAGAAACCATCATATTATCCTGTTTGCAGGAGGTTGTCAAGCCGCCCGAAAGTTATTTTTTACTTCACTCAGCACCGAAGGTCGGCGGCCAGATAACAACAGCCTAAAAAGCCCGAAGCTCTGCTATTGACGGCCTCGCCGACGCTTTTTTCCAAAGACCCAAAAAGAGGCAGGGATTCAACACTTGGCGAATCCCTGCCCTAATTACGGACTCAGTTAAATAAAGCAAAATCAGACGATTTTAGCTATCAATCGCCTTTTTCTTCGCTTGGTGCC
>CAYGBH010000537.1:0-2657 GCA_964348055.1 uncultured Pirellulales bacterium | reverse complement strand
ATTTGCTCATCGGCGTCAGCATTGCCGCATATCTTTTGTATTTTCGTGAGTCGTTCTTGAGTTGTTTGGCTTGGGCTTTATCTTCGGGCGGATTTGTTTCAAGTCGTTTTGCATATCCGATTTCCATATCTACAACCCGCGATGTTTCGTACAAGAGCGCTCGGCCGGCTTCTATAGCGATTTTCATATCAATCAGCATATCGCGTACAGCCGGCAGCTTTTCAATAGCCACTGCGAATTGTTTCCTTGTAGCGGCGTAATCACGGGCAACTCGAAAAGCAGCTTCGGCGATACCGACCGATTGGGCCGCAATGCCGATACGGGCGCCGTTCATCAGGCTCATAACGTATGTTACAAGGCCGCGTTGGCGTTCGCCGATTATCTGGCAGGGCGTGTTGTCAAAGAATATTTCGCATGTTGGTGAGCCGTGGATGCCCAGCTTGTCCTCCAGCCGACGAATATGCACAGTTGGCCCTCTGTCGCAGACGAATAAGCTAAGGCCCAGACCTCCGCTTCTGTCGGTCTCACTGCGGGCCAGCACCAGTAGCACATCACCACAGCCGTTGGTTATGAACCGCTTTACGCCGTGCAGGAACCAGTTACTGTCGTCGCTCTGAAAGGCGCGAAGCTTGACCGACTGCAGGTCGGAGCCGGCGTCTGGTTCTGTCAAGACCATCGCACCGGTTACCTTGCCGGCAGAAAAATTGTGTAAATATTTCTGTTTGATTTCTTCCGAGGCAAAGGCGTTGATTGTCTCGGCGATTCCCTGCAGGCCGAATATATTCATAAGTGCAGCGTCTGCACGTGAGAGAATCTCGATAGCCATCGAGTAAACGAGATTTGGGAAATTCAATCCGCCAAACCGATAGGGCAGTGTAAAACCCATGACCTCAGCCTGGCTGAGCTTTTCGATAGATTCGCGTATTCCCCTTGCGTAGGTTACTGTCCCATCTTCGTTAAGAGTATTTCCCTGGCAGTCCACGTCTTCAGCGCGCGGGGCAATGAAGTCTGCACATAGTTGGCCGAGTGAATCCAGCACCATATCGTAATTTTGTATTGCCTCCTCGGCGTTGGATGGGGCATAGTCGAACTCGTCTGCAAATTTAAAGTTCTCCTCGCAGATTTCCGCCAATTTGCCCGGGTCTGTGTGCCTGAACAAGAATTGTATGTCGTTATTGTCTCTGTAAAAATTTGGCATAAGCTATTTCCTTCTCTGGCGCCAAGATACCAAACCATTAAAGTGTAAAGTGCCTATAGATTGGAGTGACTAAAGTGACACTTACGTGTCATCCTGAGCCCCTTTCTTGCTTCCGCAAGAAAGCAGTGGGGCGAAGGATCTGGCCACCAAAAAAAGATTCTTCGCTTCGCTCAGAATGACAGCTTTGCTGTCACTTTAGTTCACTTTAGTCACTTTTATTTTCCTCGTGTTTTCGTATCTAAAGTGTTTTTCCTTTGACTGCCTTTATCATTTTCGGCACAACTTCGTTTAAGTCTCCCGCTATCTTATAATGTGCAATTTGAAATATTGGCGCATCGGGGTCGTTGTTGACAGCGACAATTTTCTGGCTTTGAGACATCCCAGCCTGGTGCTGGATTGCACCACTGATTCCGACAGCTATGTACAAGATGGGCCGTACCGTTGTGCCTGTCTGGCCGACCTGATGGTCGTGGTCGATAAAACCAAGGTCAACCGCCGCTCTGGTGGCCGCTGGCGCTGCACCGAGGCAATTTGCCAAATCCCATATTAGCTTGAAATTGTCTTTGCTGCCTACACCTGCTCCGCCGGCAACGATAATCCTTGCCGCCTTAAGGTCGACTTTTTTGGGCTGTTTGTGCTCAGCGAGAATCTCCAACGGCAAATCCTGCCGGGCCAGTTTCACGCTCTCTGCAATGATCTGGCCTCGGCGATTTACGTCCGGTTCTGGCATGGGCATTACGCCTTCGCGCACGGTGGCCATTTGCGGCCAGCGTTCGTGATTTATGATGGTGGCGATTATATTTCCGCCGAAAGCTGGCCTTATCTGAAACAGCAGATTCTTATGGAGCTTTCCGTCCTTCACTGTTTTGTGGTCGCCGATTTGCAGGTCGGTGCAGTCGGCGGTAAGGCCGGCCTTGGCGGCGCTCGCAATCCGAGGCGCCAAATCCCTTCCGGTCGTAGTTGCTCCGTAAAGCACAATCTGCGGCTTATACTTATGGATTAAATCGAACATTACCTTCGCGAAGCTGTTTGTCTGGTAGGCTCGCAGTAGTGGATGCTCAACCAGATATACCTTGTCGGCACCGTAATGTATTAACTTTGCTGCAAGCTCTTTGACACTGTCGCCTAAGATAGCGGCAGCCAACTTTACTCCAAGCGTATCGGCGAGATGCTGAGCTTTACTCATCAGCTCGATTGGTGTATCTGCTAATTGCCCGTTATGCTGCTCGGCAAAAACCCAAACCTCACCTTTTCTGTTAACAGATATCATAGAAAACTCAAAACTCAAAACTCAAAACTTTATTTACGCTATTATCTTATCTTCAATTAATTCGTGTATCATATCCGATATTCCCTGTTCGCTTGGCTCGACGTTTTTACTTTCTTTTGCCGCGAGGACAACACTCTGGATGCGGTGGACTTTGGTTGGTGAGCCGCTTTGGCCGCACCACTTCAAATC
>CAYGBH010000536.1:0-2660 GCA_964348055.1 uncultured Pirellulales bacterium | reverse complement strand
GCCTTTTCTATTTCATCCAGGAGCAGCACGGCGTAGGGCCGCCGTCGAATTCTTTCGGTCAATTGTCCTCCTTCTTCATAGCCCACATATCCCGGCGGTGCGCCCACCAATCGACTGACATTGTGCTTCTCCATAAATTCGCTCATATCCAACCGGATAAGAGAATTCCTATCGCTGAACATAAACTCGGCCAGAGCTTGTGCAAGCAGTGTCTTGCCCACGCCGCTCGGCCCCAGCAATATAAAGCAGCCCATCGGGCGATTCGGGTCCTTCATGCCACTTCTGCTGCGTCTTACCGCTTTGGCCACGGCATTGATCGCCTCATCCTGCGAAACAACCGTTTTATGCAGCTCAGCCTCAAGCTCCAAAAGTCTCTGGGTTTCCTTTTTCTCCAGTTTCGTCAACGGCACACCTGTCATATTGCTGACGACCTCGGAAATAATCTCGTTATTCACTACGCCGGTCGCCTCTTTGTTTTCCTCGTACCATTTTTTATGCATTTGCGTCTTCTTATCCAGAAGCTGCTGGGCCTCGTCTCTCAATGCCGCCGCCCGCTCATAGTCAGTGTTTTTAACCGCTTCATCTTTTTCTCTTTGCAGTTTTTCTATTTTTTCTTCTACTTCCGTCAAATCCGGCGGTGGAGTCATATTCTTGAGTCGGACCCGCGCCCCTGCCTCATCGACCACATCTATCGCCTTGTCAGGCAGGCACCTGCCGGTGATGTATCTGGTCGAGAGCTCCACCGCCTGGAAAAGGGCCTCATCGGTAAATCTGACCCTGTGGTGCGCCTCGTAGCGGTCCTGAAGTCCTCTAAGTATATCCAGGGTCTCGTCCTTTGAGGGCGGCTCGACAATTATCGTCTGGAACCGCCTCTCAAGGGCACC
This sequence comes from uncultured Pirellulales bacterium, assembly GCA_964348055.1. Classification (GTDB taxonomy): domain Bacteria; phylum Planctomycetota; class Phycisphaerae; order Sedimentisphaerales; family Anaerobacaceae; genus JAUXAL01. The sequence continues at coordinate 1,776 of CAYGBH010000536.1, read as the reverse complement.
ATCTTTCTCGATATGCTTTCTGTACTCGTCCAAAGTAGTAGCGCCGATACACTGCACTTCTCCTCTGGCCAGGGCCGGCTTTAGCACATTTGAAGCATCGATAGCACCCTCGGCTCCGCCGGCTCCCACAAGCGTGTGAAGCTCATCAACGAATAAAACAACATTCTTGGCCCTTCTGACCTCATTAATGACCGCCTTTATTCGCTCTTCGAACTGCCCGCGATATTTTGTCCCGGCCACCATCATCGCCAGATCAAGCACCACAATTCGTTTGCCCTTGAGGATTTCCGGCACCTGTTTGTTGATTATCTGCTGGCTCAGACCCTCGACAATTGCAGTCTTGCCGACCCCCGCTTCGCCCAACAAAACCGGATTGTTTTTGGTGCGCCTGCAGAGTATCTGCACCAGCCGCTCAATCTCATTCTTCCTGCCGATTACCGGGTCGAGTTCGCCGTCGGAGGCTAATTGGGTAAGATCTCTGCCGAAACTGTCCAGGGCCGGAGTCTTGCTTTTGGGCTTGCGACCTAACGTTGGACTCATCTTCATTCCGAGGGCGGCAGGCCCGTCATCCACTCCCGCCCCTAACAGATTCAACACCTCCTGACGCACATCCTCAAGCTTCAGGCCCAGATTCATAAGAACCTGAGCCGCTATGCCTTCACTCTCCCGTAACAGACCCAGCAGGATATGTTCGGTCCCCACGTAATTGTGGTTGAGCGACCGGGCCTCTTCAATCGCGTACTCAATAACCTTCTTGGCTCGTGGCGTCTGCGGGAGTTTGCCCATCGTAACCATATCCGGCCCGCTCTTGACCAGCTTTTCCACCTCAAGCCGCAGCTTCTTTATATCCACATCCAGATTCTTCAGAACCGTAGCACCCACCCCACTGCCTTCTTTAACCAGGCCCAGCAGGATATGTTCGGTCCCTATGTATTCGTGGTTAAATCGCTGCGCCTCCTGGTTAGCCAGCGCCATAACCTTGCGTGCACGGTCTGTAAAACGCTCAAACATCTTTCACCCCGAAATCATTCCCAGTAAAGAATTAACATTTCCTTGTCTCATTGGCGCTTAAGCGCTAACGCAGTACGAGCAACAGACTATATTATATCATACTCAGCCCATCTGTCAAACAGACAAAACCTGCCGAATCCTGTTTTTTAGGGCTGGAAGTGCCTACCTTGTTATATGCCTCAAATCGAGACGATGTTCGTTTTTTTTTCGGACTAATGTCTTTCTTTCTTTAATCTAAATTTTATCGACAAAAACAATCGCTGACTTTCCAGTTGCCTGCCTCGTTATAGAGTTTTTCTTTTGATACTCCAATGGGACCAGCGTAAAAATCCGCATCTTGGGCATCAAAGAGACTAATAGAGGCGTACCGGCATTCGGGCCGACAGCCAAAAAGACCCTGGCAGGGAAAATATGGAATTATTTCAATTCACAAGCCGACCCACGAAACAGATGCACTTGGTTTTTGTGGGTGGACTGATGAGGAATCGGCTCATTCGGAGCTAGACTTTACATTCATCCGGGGGGCTATACACGCCATTTATTCGGACTATCTTGATCTTTTGGTATGTTCTTGTTGCTTTCTGTATCTTACGCGCGTTTGGTCTTACTTGTTGTTATCCTCAAGCAACTTTTTGAGATATTCGTTTTCGCGGCGAGTCGCTTCAAGATCGAAAACTTGGTACTTGATGCATACCCGCAGGTAATCCAGTGATTCCTGCAGACTATTGATACTTTTTTCAAGCTTTTTACGGTTTGCCCGTGCTT
>CAYGBH010000535.1:0-2661 GCA_964348055.1 uncultured Pirellulales bacterium | reverse complement strand
ATAACAGCTGGCGTCATCGGCTCTACAACCTGAGTAGGTTCAGATGAGTTGGATGCCCCTGTCTTTTCAGATCCCATACACATTAATCCTGAAATAGTAAGAACCAATACAACTGTGGTCAAAAATGACTTCGGCTTTCAGAATCTCATAATCGCTCTCCTTTTCTTAATTGATTAGATTTGAAACGCCCTCTCATGAATTTCTCATAGAAACGATGTAGCAAAACTACTAAGGCCTCTGCTTTTATTAGACTACCAAATCTACATCAAATTTTCAATCGTTTTCGGTTTCTTTAAACAGATCCAATCGTTTATGGGGAATTTCTGTTATGGTAAATAGGTGACTGTATCGAATGGCATGAAGATAAGCGTTAAAGTTTTATAATGCAAAGACTTGAAAAAAAGGCCTCCTATGTTTTAAGTGGGTTATAGTAGTAATCAAACATTCACTTAAAACGAAAGGAGGCTATAGATGGCCAGAATTGCACATTTCAGAAAAATTCTCAAGGATGATTTTTTCAAAAGGATCAAGTTCCTTAGCGATTTCCTCTCGGCGAGGGATATTATAGCTGCGGCTGCCGCGGAAAAATATCACTGGCGAGAGCGTATCTGGACGCCCATTCAAACCCTCTGGGCCTTTCTGGTCCAGGTCTTGGAACCCGGCTGTCCCTGCCGAGAGGCGGTGGCTCGTGTCTTGGCCGAACAAGCCGCCTGCGGACAACAAGTAGCGGCCTCGCCGGACCCCAGTGCCTATTGTCAGGGAAGACAACGATTACCCCTGTCATTGTTCAAATCGGTATTGCGACAGGTCGGCCAGAGACTTCAAGCGAAAGTCGGCTCGGCCTATTCCTGGTGCGGCCGTCGTGTCTGGATCGTAGATGGTTCCACTTGCTCCATGCCGGATACCCCTTCTCTGCAAGAGAGCTTCGGACAGCCGGATGGACAAAAAGCGGGTTGTGGATTCCCTGTTGCTCGGATAGTGGCCATGTTCTGTTGGGCAACCGGGGCCGTTCTGGATGTGGCAATTGGTGCCTATCGCAGTTCGGAGCTCAACCTGTGGCATCAACTGTGGGGGCAGTTACACACCGGAGACGTTGTGTTGGGAGACCGTTTTTTCTGTGCTTATAGTTATTTGGCGGAACTGCTCCAAAAGGGCTGTGATGGCGTTTTTCGCCTGCATGGAGCCCGTTCACGAACTATGGATTTTCGGCGAGGCAAGCGCTTAGGCAAAGATGATCGCCTGGTAACATGGTATCGGCCGAAGATATGTCCTCGAGGCCTGTCTTTGGAACGGTTTGCATCTTTGCCGGAGACTTTAGCGGTTCGGGTAATTCGCTTTCAGAGGACGATACCAGGATTTCGCAGTGAGACAATTATGGTGGCGACGACCTTGTTGGACCCGAAGGCGTATCCGTTTGAGCAGATCGCCGGACTGTACAGAGATCGTTGGATAGTGGAGCTGCGTTTGCGAGATATCAAGACGACCTTGGGAATGGATATTTTGCGGGGTAAAAGTGCAGATGTGGTTCGAAAAGAGATTTATATACATTTGTTGGTTTACAATTTGATCCGGGTTCTGATGTTGCAGGCCTCAGAAGCGCATGCTCAACCGTTACACCGTCTGAGTTTTGCTGGTACCCTACAGCGTGTCAATGTAGTGCTTCCTTATTTATGGTTGTTTTCGGGAACCCAAAAGGCCGTGATACTTTATCAGTACCTACTAAGCTGGATTGCTCGTGACAAGTTACCTTTTCGTCCCAATCGAATCGAACCGCGAGCGGTTAAACGAAGGCCCAAAGAATATGCTCTGATGAACAAATCCAGATCAGAGATGAGGGAGGCCCTCTTACAATGAGAATTGCTTATCTTCATGCCATTCGTGACTGTATCCCTAGTTTCTCCTTCGGCTCTGAGTCTTCTTTCTTATGCTCATTGATCTGCACACAGCATCTTGAGTACTTCATGTTTGGCTTGATTGAATTGCCGGTATCCGTTGGTCGGGTCAATATCGTGATAAACGAGGCCATAAGGATCCTTGGCCTTTGTCATACGTAAGGATGCGCCTTCGGATTTGCCGGTCAACGCAGCAAGACGCGCTAATCCTTCCTGGTCAGCCTTGGCCTTCAGACGCTCCTGCAGTATGTGGTAGTAAGCTGCGTCTTCATTTCCGTCCCGCAAACCATGCCAGGTAGGAGAGTGGATCATATGTTCGGACTCCTGATCGTACCATACGATGCAGTTTTTGGAATTGTCCAACCAATAACACCACCAACTGTAGCCGTGGGTACCGTCTGCACAGGCACGCCAGGCATTGGCGCGTGCCTTTTCATAGGGAAAGGTGTAATCCCCGCTAGCAGCATGCCATATCTGATCACCCTCATCCAGTTGTACGGTAGGTTTACCGTCAGTGGGCTGTCGGAGCGTATAGTCAACCTCCATTTTTACCTCGTTTGGATTTCCGCCATCCGGCAGACAAACATAAAAACCGTCGCCCCAGTGCATGTATACACCACGTTCTTTATTGCCCCAGCCACTACCGCTTCTATGTTTGAGCGGCTTATCGTTTACCGAAATAACCACGTTCTGGACGCGGTGGGCAATATCTTCGCTGAAAAAAGGCTTGGGTGTACACCAGGTGGATACTGCTCCGCCATTGTCATAG
>CAYGBH010000534.1:0-2666 GCA_964348055.1 uncultured Pirellulales bacterium | reverse complement strand
CGCTTGACCTCTTCGATAAAGTGCGAAATGTAAACGATGGCTTTGCCCTGCCGTTTCAGCCGCCCAATAAGCTCGAACAGTCTTTCGACGTCCTGCTGCGTCAGACTGCTGGTCGGCTCGTCGAGAACCAATACCCGGCAGCCGATGGCTAAAGCCCGCGCAATCTCCACCAACTGCTGCGAACCTACCGACAACTTGCTGACCCGTGCGTACGCCGTCAGTTCCGGATTATCAAATTCCTTAATCGCCTCGATTGCCCGCCGGCGTACCTCCCTCCTGCGGATTACACCCAGCGTTGCCGGTTCCATACCTAACATTATGTTTTCTTGCACGCTCAGGTGCGGCGTTAGTGAAAGCTCCTGGTAAATCATCGCCACGCCGGCCCGTCGAGCTTCGAGTGGATTGCTCGGCTGATACGGCGCACCGTCCAGCCACATTTGACCTGAATCCGCCTTGACCGCCCCAGAACAGACTTTCATCAGTGTGCTCTTGCCGGCGCCGTTCTCACCCACCAGCGCCAGCACCTGGCCCGCTGCTACCTTGATGCCCACATCTTCAAGCGCTACCGTCGCCCCAAAACGCTTACGAACCCCCCGCATCTCCAGCCGCACTGCTGATTGGTCCAAATCTATTCGTTCAGCCATTTCTTGAAATCCGGCTCCAACAGGTTCTTTATCTTCGGGTCATTCATATTTTCCGGAGTCGCTACCGACGAGCCGGTGTCGATTCGTTTGTCCACCTGCTCACCACGCAGGTGTGCCACCACAATCTTGACCCCTAAGTAACCCATATTGATTGGGTCCTGCAGCACCAACCCGTGAATGTAGCCTTTACGCATCGCCTGCACAAGCCGTTCGGAACTGTCAAAACCCACATACTTTACTTTGCCTGCCAAGCCCATATCTTCCAGCGCTCGAAGCATCCCGAACGTCGTCGATTCGTTCGGGCAGAAGATTCCGTCAATCGTCAGCCCCCCATCAGGCCTGCGCAGCGGCGCCAGAAGATTCTCGCTGGCCAGGTAAGCGCTTTCGGTTGTTGCCTTGCCGTATTGGCTTGCGCTGACGACCTCGATTTCCGGATATTTCTCTTTTAACACGTCCAGGAATCCTTGTTCGCGCTTCATCGTGCTGGCTGAACCTTCCTGGTAACGCAGCATAATCACCTTGCCTTTTCCACCTAAAGTTTCGGCCAGACGTTCGCCGCCCTTTCTGCCACCGATATAGTTGTCCGTTGCCACGAAACTGGTGTAATCTTCACTTTTTAGCCCGCTGTCGATTATCACCACCGGGATACCGTTGTTCACGGCGTCCTTGACCGGCATTCGCAGTGCCATATCGTCCAATGGTGCCAGTACGATTCCTGAGACGCCGCGTGTTATGAAATCTTCCACCACCCTGATTTGCGACTCCCTGTCATCTTCCTTAAGCGGCCCTTTCCATATAACCTCCACTTCCAGGCCGGAGTCTTTCAATTCCTGCTCGGCCTTGACAGCTCCGGCGTGAATTGACTTCCAGAAAACGTGTGTCGTCCCCTTGGGAATCACCGCTATACGGTATTTGCTCTCGGTTTCTTCTTTGCGCTTACAACCAATTGCAATAAAAACAACAGCCACAGCGACGAATACAACTATTGCTAAGGCTTTTTTCATAATTATTACTTCCTGAATTTTCGTTTTGACAAAAATGAATAGGCACTAAAGTATATCTGTTCTACTACCGATTACAAGCCGGCATTTCAAAATTAACCAGGAAAATAGCCCCCACTGAAAATTCCATAATCAATATAGTGCAAAAAGGGAAAATTTCTGACCGGGCCTGCTGACAAACCCATTGAATATCGAATAATGAACGTTAAATAACGAATTTCGATATTCTTCGTTGGATATTCGATGTTCATCATTCAAGTAAGGTTTGAACAAGAATGTCTGAAAAGGTTTTAGCCTTAATCCCTGCCCGTTTTGGTTTTACCAGATCTGCCGGTAAAGTTCTCGCCCCCCAGCACCCGGCCACATAGCTACCCTAACGCCGACATCGTCTAACGCCACTGATGCTCCGAAGCGCTTACAAATCCCCCGCATCTCCAGCCGTACTTACCCCACTATTAGGGGCAGCGTCCGAATCTATTCTCCCAGCCATTTCTTGAAATCAGGCTCCAACAGGTTCTTTATCTTCGGGTCATCCATATTTTCCGGAGTCGCTACCGACGAGCCGGTGTCGATTCGTTTGTCCACCTGCTCACCACGCAGGTGTGCCACCACAATCTTGACCCCTAAGTAACCCATATTGATTGGGTCCTGCAGCACCAACCCGTGAATGTAGCCTTTACGCATCGCCTGCACAAGCCGTTCGGAACTGTCAAAACCCACATAGTCGACTTTGCCCGCCAGGCCGCTGTCCTCCAGCGCCCGCAGCATTCCAAACGTCGTTGACTCGTTCGGGCAGAAGATTCCGTCAATAGTCAGCCCTCCGTCAGGCTTACGCAGCGGCGCCAGCATGCTCTCGCTTGCTCTATAGGCGCTTTCTGTGGTCACACCGCCGTACTGGTTGGAACTGACCACCTCGATTTCCGGGTACTTCTCTTTCAACACGTCCAGAAATCCCTGCTCCCGTTTCGTCGTGCTGGCTGAGCCTTCGTGGCAACGCAGCATAATCACCTTGCCTTTTCCA
>CAYGBH010000533.1:0-2671 GCA_964348055.1 uncultured Pirellulales bacterium | reverse complement strand
ATGTGCGGGGCCGACATGGTCGGCATCTGCACCGAAGTGATGCTCGGCGGATTCGGCATTATCACCGGCCTGCTCAAGAACATCGAGAAGTTCATGGCCCGGCACGGCTACCACTCGTACAGGGATTTTCGCGATATGGCTGTTGAGGCCATCTCCCCGGTGGACAAACTCACGCTCAAGGAAGTTTATGCAAAGGTTGAGCCGGAGTTGTGCGACGGCTGCGGCCGCTGCGAGCGGATCGGCCATTGCTATGCCATAACTCTGGAAGACCAAAAGGCCATTGTGGACCCGCGCCGGTGCACCGGCTGCTCCACGTGCCAAGACCTGTGCCATGCCGGCGCAATCTCCTTCGTTGAGAGGGGATAAGAGTAACCAACAACGCAACCCGGGCTGGCAGGCGAATATTGGCTGGAATTTCATGTGCAGCTCGGGCGTGAAGGGAAAGTCATTTGTGGGCCTTCTTGGCTCGGATTAAGGAATTCATAAACTCATGCCGATGTACCAATGTCACCTCACCAAAGCCAACCTCACAAAGGTCTTGGCGGTATTCATCGAAAGTATAAGTCCCGCCCCCTTCGGTTCCGACCAGCATATTGATGGCAAACAACGCTCCACCTTTCGGACTGGTGTGGGATGGGTCCATGACCACGTCGCGTATGACCACAACGCCGCGGTCCTTCAGGGCCTTGTGAACCTTGGCAAAGAGCGCACGATTTTGCTCTCTGGAGTTCTGGTGGCAAATTGCCCCAAGCCAGGCCAGGTCCGCACCATCAGGCAGGTCATCGGTATAGAAATCGCCCGCCACAAGGGTCACTCTGTCACTCAGCCCGGCCGCGGCGATACGCTGCTCAGCCATCGGTATCACAGACGACAGGTCAAAGAGCGTTGCCTTGGCATCGGGGACGGCGTGAAGAAGCGCGATAGTCCATGTGCCTGAGGCACCTCCGATGTCAAGTAAATGGCCGAATTCCAATGGCTGCAGTTTGTCTACGACTTCAGCGGCTATAGGCTCGGAGATATTGTGCATGCCGCCTATAAAGCTGGCCTCATCGGAGGCCTCGCCGCGGATGCTTGCAACGCGCTCGGCTGGTTTTCCGGTTTGTGTCACCTCAGACAGCTGGGCCCAGCGATGAAGACAGTTGGCTATGTGGCGAACCATAGGCAGGACGTTGTTAGCTGATTTTTCAGTCAGTAGTTGGGCCACATCCTCGGGAACGCTGTAGGTGTTGTCCTGCTTGGTCAGGAATTCCAATGCTACAAGCGCATCGAGTAGAATGGTTGTCGCCCGCGGATTGGTACCAAGTTCGCGGGCCAGAGCCTGAGCTGTCATTGGTTTTTCGTACAGCGGGCTGAATATGTCCAAATCCGCCGCCGCAGTCAGCACGGAACCCGGCTGAAATGACCGGGCAACATCAAGAACTTCTTGTGCAGTCCATTGCTTTGCCATCAGTACGTTCCCTTCAGCTGAGGTTTCCTACTCAGAACGCTAAGCCACTCTATTAAGGCTCTGTTATTAAGATATTGAATCTGCTTCATAAATAAAACGTTTGTCTCCACCATCACCAACGTATGGAGCGACCGGCCGGTAAATAGCGCTTCACCGATACGGTGCAGGTGATGGTTCGAGCCATTCAACTACTCGATTTTTGATCGCCCATGCTGTAAAGAAGTTACCGGCCGGATTGTGGTGGCCGATGTAATATCGTTTGAGGTAGGTGTTGGTATCTGCTTTGAACCGCTTGTAATCGGCGCAGAAAAAATCACGCATGTCAATTACGGGGTAGGGCTTATTTTTGAGCCAATTGATAAAATTCTGATCAAATCGTGGCATGCCGCGTAGCTCTTTGTCAATATTGCCCCGGCTAAATGAAAGGATTACCATTAGTTTCCTGCCGGTTTTATTAACGAACTGTTCGGTCCAAGTGACAACGTTCTTCGTTGCGTAAAGCGCTGCTTCAGTGTGTATTTTTTTAATCCTCTGAGCAGCTTTGGTATTGGAGTCTGCTCTGTAGGTTATTCCAAAGCTGCCTGCAACAGGCTTGACCAGCTTTTGTAAGACCTTCTCATCGGACCGTGCAGCTAACACCAGTTTCAGCACGGGGTCATCCTTGAACGTCTGCCAGACGAAATCCTCATCACAAAGTTTATAAACGTCTTGCGGCTTGTGACACACATTCTCTATTTGCTTGCACCGGTCTTGTTGCACGTTTACCCGCAAATGAGGCAAGGTGAAACCACATGGTGTGCGACGGCCGAACCGGATCGACCTCCATGAGTCTAGGTTGCGAAAGTGATCATCGTCCCAGATGTTGAGGATGATATATTGGGCTCCATTTTCCTTTTCAACCTTGAGCATGCGGCGAAAGGCTTGGTAGACGCTGTAACCACCAACGCCGTAATTCCGGATTGGCTCTTGTATATGTGCCGCCAGGTATTCCTGCCAGGTTTCACCGTCGCTGACCTGGTCGCAGTGTGTGAAGCTGTTACCATAAGTATGAATGCGGCAGGGCTTATCGCTAAGATTAACTACCTTGCGGGCGCCATCGGTTTCGTAGCTGTAGAAACCTTGGGAGCCGTCTACACTGCGTGGCCGGATAGAATCACATAGAACCCACCCCAGGTCGGAATCGAATGTCCAGCCTTGATTGCGACTGAGTTTCTCCGAACCCTG
>CAYGBH010000532.1:0-2671 GCA_964348055.1 uncultured Pirellulales bacterium | reverse complement strand
GATGATTTGGGAACCAACGAATAGAAGATAACATGTGTCAGCCAGTTCTGGTTGACCCAGCCGGTGGGATGCCAGTATTTAACTGTTTCGAGTCCGACTCTGTTGGCAATCCATTGGGCCCATTTTGGCCAGGTTTTGATCTCTTCTTCTGTTGGTCCTGCTTTGTGTGAGTTTGCGCTGAACGGCTCGACAGTATCAACTCCATGATTGACAAAGTGTCGGCCGCAGGCCATCGCGACCCAGGTATCGCCGGCTGCAACCATGTGGGTGCAGGCGTGGAGGGTGAAGATGAGCATTGCCAGCCAGCCCAAAATCATCGGCCAGCCGGATAAGGCGCTGCGTTCAGTGGTTGTTAGCGGCTGTTCAGGAGCTGTTGGTGCATCCACCCGTGGAGCGGATAAGCCGGTGCGCTTTTTGGTCCTTATTGACTTAACCATTTTTCCAGTCTGTCTAATCCCTTGGTAATCTGCTCAAGCGAACAGGCAAAACTCAAACGAACATTATTGTCGCAGCCAAACGGCAGGCCCGGAACCAGTGCGACATTAGCTTGTTCCAGAAGCGCTTTTGCAAAGTCCATACTACCATTTATTGTTGTACCATTAATATTTCGGCCATAATGGCTCGAAACATCAGGGAAACAGTAAAAAGCCCCGGTAGGTTCGAAGCATTCCACGCCTTCGATGCTGTTGAGTCGCTCGGCCATATACTTGCCACGCCGTTCGAATTCTACCCTCATATTCTCTATGGCCTGCTCGGCAGGCTCGCCAAGGGCTGCAATTGCCGCATACTGACCAAAGGTTACAGGGTTCGAAGTCATATGAGACTGAAGCCGGCCCATTGCCTTTATGACTTCCAGCGGCCCGGCCGTGTATCCAAGACGCCAGCCGGTCATAGAGAAGGCTTTGCTCAAGCCGTTGAGAGTCAGAGTCCTGCTGTAGGCATCTTCGCTAAGCGAAGCAAAGCACACAAATCTGGTGTCACCATAAATCAGTTTTTCGTAGATCTCATCTGAAAGCACGTACACATCTGTTCCTTCGAGGACCTGTGCAATGGCTTTTAGCTCTTCGGGTGTATAAGTGAAACCACCGGGATTATTAGGTGAGTTAATCAGCAACATAGCGGTCTTTTTCGTGACGGCTTTGCTTAACTGCGACGGTGTAATTTTATAACTGTTGTTCTTATCGGTTTGAACAATCTTGACAGTGGCACCGGCGAGTTTTATCGCTTCCGGATATGTTACCCAGTATGGCGCCGGTAGAATAACCTCATCGCCGGGGTCAAGCACGGCCTGCATCGCCTCGTAAACTGAGTGTTTGCCACCGATGTTGACAATGATCTGGTCGGGGCTGTATTCGAGACCATTTTCCTTTCGGAGCTTGGCGGCGATGGCGGTCCGCAACTCGACTATGCCGGCTGCGGCTGTGTACTTTGTTTTGCCTGCTTTCAGAGCCTCGATAGCAGCGTCTTTAATATAATCGGGCGTGTCAAAATCGGGGGCCCCTGCACCGAAGCCAACTACGTCCACTCCCTGAGCCTTTAATTCCTGCGCCCGGGTAGTAACAGCGATAGTTGCCGAGGGTGGTACCTCCTGGGCTCTTTTACTGATTTTCATCGTACTGTACCTTTCCAATTTGTATTCTTTTTTTGTAAAATCAGCATGCTATTAAAAACAAAACAACAAAGCCGGTCAAGAAAATTGACGAATGCTTGATACTCAATGCCGGGTTTTTATTCATACTTCGCCCGCAGAACCTTGACTGAAGCTACAATAAGTGGTATAATTAAACTTGAGACAGGAAGAAACTCTTGACCTTTCAAAGGAGGGTAAAAATATGCACAGGTCGAGCAAGACTTTTGGCCTGTTCATTGTATTGCTTGCTATATGCTTATTCGGACTACCTGCAAAAGCCGAATATGGCGGGGATAGCGGAACAATGGCTCCTGCGGAAACGAGCACTTACGTGTTCCTGTCCGACCAAAGTACCGTAGTTCAGACCGGCGGAATTGCAGGTGTACATGAAATTTACCCCATTGAAGGTCAGTTCCAGCTGTCTGTCGATTTCGATGCAGGTACCGCCTCGTTTTCTCAGGTCGATGCGAACTTACTTGACGAAAGCCCTTTTTTGCCTACCCAAAGTCTGGGTGAGCTTTTCAACATGACCGAGTTGGTCGGCACCATTGCCGGCGATACGACAATCGACTTTTTGGGCTGGACTGCCGACGGCACAGACACCAACATACTCCTCAGGCTAACTTTCACGGAAGATTTGGTTCACCTAACCGGTGAGACCATTCCGCCACCTAACAGCGCCGACTTTTTCTACTACAACTTGGATGCCGTTGCTCGGAAGAAATACGGCGGCGGGTGGACATATGATGGTGGCATTCTGGTAGGCGTTTACTACTATCCTTGGTACGGGCCAACGGCGCATCCCGTTTCCCAGTCGCTTCGCCGGCACCTGGTGCCGCAACAAACTGCGGAACTCGGCGAATACGACAGCTCCAGCCCGGCGGTGATAGCCAAGCATATCGATTACAGTCACCGGGCCAATATCCATTTCTGGGCATGTAGCTGGTGGGGACCGGGGAAATATACGGACAACGTTCTCAAGAACCGGATCCTGCCGCATAGATACGCCGGCGAGCTGAGGCACACGATCATTTACGAATC
>CAYGBH010000531.1:0-2685 GCA_964348055.1 uncultured Pirellulales bacterium | reverse complement strand
TCAAATTTCCAACTCCCGCCAAATTTATTCTGTGCAATCAGTGAAATCAGTGGCTATAATTCGTATGTCGTATATTGCATTGCGTATATCGTGCAAAGTTTCAGCTTCAAGATTCACGCATTACGCCTGGCGAGATACGACGAGTTACTTGTTTTCCAGTTGAGCCAACACCGCGCAAATTGAGTGCGAATTCATTTATAATTAGTGCAGGATAAATTGGTGTGGGTCTTCTTGTAAGTGTCTGTTCATTTAACTGTCTTTTCTTACGAAAAAAACGGGGCCTATACCGAACCAATCAGTATAAGCCCTGAATTGATGCGAATCTGCATATCAACCACGTCCCCATATCTTGCTTCGCCGGCCCCCGCGTCTCCCGATGCGAATCGGGGCGGCGGGTAAAGAAGCAATGGGGGTCACTCACGGTGCTTCCGGCTGTGGAGCCTGCCGATACAGCCGAATGTCGTCAAAGTACAATGTACCAGTGGCACCATTGCCATCAATCCCAATAGTCAGCTTCGTTACATTCTGCAGGTCCACGGCTAACGATGCAAGGTCGATATTCCACTGCTTCCATTCTGCTTTCGCTATGTCACCTGCATCACCATTATAGACCACCTTGGAGCCGTCAACCTTCACATACATCTGCCCGGTGTTGCCCTCAGCGCCGTGGAAGTACAATACCAATGTCGCAGCACCGGCTTTAGTCCAATCTTGCCTGGTGGTAAAAGTGCGCTGGGCCTCTGAATATGCTGCGCCGCCGGTGTTGCTGTAGGCCAACGGCATTGACTGCTTACCACCGTGAACGATAGTTTGCTCGCAAAAAGGAAGCTCGGTGTAACCTACTTGCGAGCCATTTGTCGCGATGCCGTATCCATCCAGCCACACGTTAAATATCCTGTTGCTCTCGGCTTCTTCGGGGTTAAGGTCATTGTAGGCCTCAAAATCGTCCACGGTAAGGAACTCGCGCGTCGTAAAGTTCCAGAGGTCGCCTTCCCACGCTGCGGGGGTCTCGGCCTCATTGACCTCATTAATCTTCCAGTAGTAAGTCTTGCCTAAATCGAGTGATAAGGGGCCATAGCTTGTCTCAGTCACTGTGGTAGCAGGAACAGCGCCATCTATTACTGCCGGCTCATCGGTGCTAAGGTACACATCGTGCTGGGCCGCCTCTCTTCCCGCTCTAAAGCCAAGGGTCACATTCACGTCCACATCTGTTGAACCGGAATCCGGGTAGGGCTCTCTTGCAAGGACCGGTATGTAGAGGAAGCGTACCTCACTGAGACCATATTGGTTAAAAATGCCTCCCCAGTTGCTGTTAGCTGTGAGCCTGACGTACTTTACTGTTAGGGCAGCAAAATCAATAGTAGTGTTGTGTGCGTAGTCGGGCATCCCAGGCGCCCGTGCAAACTGATGAGTAGTTCCCAATGTCGTATAGTCGCTGCCATTGGTCGAATACTCGATCGTAACATCTTTGAACCCGAAACCGAGCATTAACTCCAAACTGTCATTTGAGTTCCATACCCACATCTGGTGCAGTTTGTAAACCTTGTCGAACTCATATTCAATCCAGGTCGGCTGAACTCCAGTCACGTCGCTCAGCCACATATTATCATCAGCATCTTTGCCGTGCAATAAGCCAGTATCATCCAGGCCCGAGCCGTTGACCGTATTTTCAGGCCCTTTATTCGGTGCCTGGCTCGAAGCTGTGGCGGTTATGTTCTCAATAGGATACGCAAAGGGCTCAGTCGTAAAGCTCCAGACATCACCTATCCACGGGCTGTCGGGGTTGACGTCATTGACCTCATCGACGCGCCAGTAGTAAGTCGTGCCGAAATCAAGGCGTTGGGGCAGTGTATGGCTGTTGGCGTCCTGAGCGATGCCGCCTATACCGTCGTTGACGTCATTGAGGTTCTCACTAAAGTAAAGTTTGTGCCCATTGATTGGGGTCGCATATACTCCTGGCGTCCAGCTAAGAACCACATCATCCCGCGGTACATCTGTAGCCTCATGGGCCGGGGTGGGATTAGAGGCTTCTGGGTAGCCTTTCACCGGTCCAATTCCAGGAACATACTCTCCTTCATAGACAAAAACAAAATCCAACCATAGTGTAACTTCACTGGCGGCACAGTGAAACTCAAGCTTTCCCTCTGCGTTTACGGCTTTAGAGGTAAAGGTGTACTCAGACCACTCGCTCGTCAACTCAAAGTCTGTCCTGCCCCAATCAATAGAGTTGTCCGTTGCTTTCATCTTTACTCCAAGGGGACGTGGTTCTTCAGCTTTGGCCCAGAAGCTGGCAGTATAATTTTTACCAACTTCGAGCGGGATGGGACTATTCGCCACAATGAAATACCAGTTGACGCTTCCTATTGGATGAACCCTAAGGCTTCTTTCGTCATCAATGTAATCGGCTTCATCGAGTTCGACAGTGCTGTTTAGACCATCTTCCCAACCCCAAGTCCACCATTTTTCATAATCCTGGTCGTTCAGGATAACTTCATCCTCCTCAAAGCTCGGATTTTGCAGTAGGTTATCGACTTGTGCATGAGTTATCGGCGGGAAAGCAACCAGCACCAAAACAAAGGAAGTCAAATAGATTAGTCTTTTACACATAATAGTCCTCCTTTAAAAAATAAATATGGATGTTAATTGATATGTAATATATCTATACTGAAAAGCATGAATTTTCCC
>CAYGBH010000530.1:0-2685 GCA_964348055.1 uncultured Pirellulales bacterium | reverse complement strand
GGTAAATTATATTGGATATGAATAGACCATATTGGGTGTGGTGCTTCGGTCAAATTCTTCAACTTTTTTGGAAAGGGTAGAGTGATGAAAAAACTGACTACCATTTGGGCATGTTTTGTTTTGATCGTTTTTTCGCCAAATCTATTCGCTTACATTCAATGGTCCGACACGCCGGTTGATACAAACTGGAACAATCCAGATAACTGGAACGGCGGTGT
Organism: uncultured Pirellulales bacterium; assembly: GCA_964348055.1. Taxonomy (GTDB): domain Bacteria; phylum Planctomycetota; class Phycisphaerae; order Sedimentisphaerales; family Anaerobacaceae; genus JAUXAL01. The sequence continues at coordinate 2,467 of CAYGBH010000530.1, read as the reverse complement.
ATTGCCCACGGATGACAAGGCAGGGGTCAAAACAGAACCTGTAGGGCCAATAATTGTAATAGGTGATGTCGCGGCCTGTAGGCAACTGACACTTGGAGGCGTCGGGGGAGGAACAATTAAAATCAACGGCGGCACTCTCAATATAGCGCAATATGCTATTATGGGAAATGTTTCTGGTGAAAATGGAACTCTGATTCTTAATTCAGGCCAGTTTAATGCGGGGACCAATTTTTATGTTGGTTTTGCAGGCACAGGGACTGCTTTTTTAGACGGCGGAACTGTTTCAGTAGGTACCAATTTCGGAATAGGAGATAAGTCCACAGGTATAGGCACGGTGTATCTTGGCGGTTCGGTTGTAACATGCACTACTTTCAGGATGGATAATCTTGGCGGGGCAACCGCCAAAATGGATATTGCCCTTGGTACTTTGATTGTTGACGGCGATGAGACTGCTAAGATCCAGACATACATAGATAAAGGATGGATTATTGCTTTCGATGGCAATAGTACTCTTGAGATGGACTACGATGTTAGAAATGCTGGAAAAACAACACTCACCGCAGTACACCCCTTGAACGTTTATCCCGGAAACCGTGAGACTGTCGGCGTTGACGTTACTGCTCTTACATGGAATCTTCCGGAGCCATCGACACCGGGTGCTGTAGTTACTTGTGATGTTTATTATGGTACGGAACCGAATCCACTTTCTCCAAATTATGATTATTCAAAGGTTGTTAGTAATGAGTCGGTGGAATCTTTTGCAGTAACTCTTGAGCCCCAGAAGACATACTACTGGAAAATAGATGTTTTTGAAGATGGTGTAATGATATTCGATGGAATTTTGCCGGCCAAATTCAACACCGGCAATGTCGTTCCAGATGTAGATGCTGGCGGTGATGTTACGGCATGGCTTATTGGAGGACAGGCCGCATTAGACCTCGTTGGTACGGTGGTTGATGACGGTGGGCCGGCCCCTTATACTGTATTGTGGACAGTGTTAGCACAGCCGGAGGGTAGTACTATAGAATTTACACCACCTTCTGCTGATACAGAAATTGTCAGCATAGTATGTGATGGAGCAGGCGATTATGTATTTGAACTTACCGCAGACGACTCTCTCGATACCGGCTCTGGCACGGTAACGGTTCATGTCTTTGAAAATGCGTGTGAAGCCGCTCAATCTCTGCCGGACTTTGTTCCCCTTACCGGCGATGTAAACCTTGACTGTACAGTCAATCTGGTTGACCTCGCTCTTCTCGTGGGAGATTGGCTGATGAATAATGAACTAACTGCTTATATTGCAGAGTAAGAACGTAAGTTGCCGGCAGGCCCACAGGCCTTTCGGTAAACTACTCTATGATTCCTTGGTGGTAGTTTTAAGAAGTCCCTATGAAAATAAGTGGAGGTCGCATTGGGAACTAAGGTAAGGACAAAAGGTTTTACGCTTATTGAACTTCTTGTCGTAATTTCAATCGTTGCTTTACTCATGTCTATTCTTCTGCCGAGCCTTAACCGTGCCCGTGACCAGGCAAGAACGGTTGTGTGCAGGTCCAATCTGCGAGATATCGGCCTTGCGTTTATGGGTTATGCAATTCAGAACGCAGAACAATTACCTCCTCTCGGTGATACTGACCCGTTGGCCGGGGGAGGAAGCGATCCAAGACGGTATGTTGGAAAGCACTGGTACGAGAGGTTGGCGGAAACAGGCCTGGTACCTGATGGAAGTGTCGAGAGCAGTACTCCCCCAAGATTTGTAAATTACACCGAGGGAATATGGAGATGCCCTGCGGTAAAAAGAAATCAGATGTATGCAGAAGCAGGGCGCGCAACGTGGGGTGGAGGTTATGGCGTAAACCAGTGGTTCATAAACTACGAAACCAGGGGAGGAAGCCCCAAACTGAGCAGTGTAAAAAATGCCGCCTCCGTGTTTCTCGTTGGTGATTGCGGCAGGCCTATGGGCGATGGAACTTTCAATTACAGCACATGGTGCAAGTTATACCCGCTTATGCCCTTTGACCTGAGGAAAACAGGCAATCCGAATGAGCAACCAGCATGCAGGCACAAGGGAAAGGGCAACGTAACATTTGTGGATGGCCAGATAGGTGATGCAACTTTCAAAGACTTTGACACCAATAAAGGCAACATTCTTGTTGACCTGAGATAACGTCAATACATTCGTATCACAGTGATAAAATCAGAATTAACATATTAGGGAAATCAGAATGCAATCCTTCAGCAGAAAAACTGTGGTCATTAGAGTCATACTGTGGGTGCATATTATCGTATTAGCTCTCGGGACCGCTAATGCACAGGGCAACAGACCTGGTCGCACATATTCATTTGTTTATCTTGGTGACATGCATTTCGACAAGAGAAGTCATCATGATTTTGAGTGGGTACAAGCCAATAAGCCAAACGACATCAGGCAGATAGAGGATTATGTCAGGATTACGGAAAATCATACGCC
>CAYGBH010000529.1:1947-2702 GCA_964348055.1 uncultured Pirellulales bacterium | reverse complement strand
CGATTCGGCCGGTAACAACGATGGAACTATTTATGGGGCACAATGGACAACCGGTCAAGTTGATGGCGCATTGCAGTTTGATGGTCATGATGATTATGTTGAGGTCGGAGACAAGCTGAATGACGTTGATTTACCATTTTCAATAATTGCGTGGGTAAAGATTAATCAGAACGGTGAGTACTGCGTGTTTGCTTCCGATGATGCTCAGTCAGGCAATTACCATGGGTTTTGGCTCCGTATCCCAAAGAAATTTGACGAGTACAGTTTGAATGTGAATTATGGAGATGGATCCAGTGCTGGTTCTTCAGGCCGACGATCGAAGAATAGTCATGTTCCAATTCAAAGTAATACGTGGACTTTTATCGGAGCGGTAGTCAGAGGTGCTACCAATATGGATCTATATATTAATGGACAAGATGTAGGAGGCACGTACAGCGGAAGCGGCGGGGCTATGGTTCACAATGCAAACAGAGCTGTAATTGGTGTTTTTAGCAGATATGGGCCTGATTATTTCAATGGCCGCATGGATGAAGTTGCAGTCTACAACAGGGCTTTGTCTGCTGAAGAAATCGAGGAGCTTTATCTCAGTGCGTTTCCTAGTTTGGTCGGGCTTGAGATAGTCGGGCCGTGGGAGGTTGCGGAGGATTTCAGAGCGAGCTACAAAGCCATCGCACAATACGAGGATGACAGCACAAGGGATGTTACGGATTCGGCCCTGTGGGCGGTTGAGCCGAATACGGCAGCGAATATTGACG
>CAYGBH010000529.1:0-1902 GCA_964348055.1 uncultured Pirellulales bacterium | reverse complement strand
CATAGCGATGTCTTTAACTCAAACGAGATTTCAATTGAGGGGTGGTTCTATTCCAATATTTTGACTGCCGGATCTCGCGGTATATTGTCCAAAGGATATGCCACCAAACCCTATATTGGGATATGGACACAAAGTAACTTAAAACTGGCTTTTGAGTGGGCAAACTCATCGAGATATGAGAAATTAACTTCTATTACAAACCTACAAACAAACAAATGGTATCATTTTGCTATAGTCTTTGCTAGCAATAACAATGTTAAGCTATTTATAAACGGCAACTTAGATAACAGCAAAACTACGACTATTCCCTACGTGGCAAATCACAATACCAATACATTAAGAATCGGGCGTTTACATGTGGCTTACCCTATCTTCGATGGTTTCATTGACGAAGTTGCAATCTACAACAGGGCCTTATCTGCTGAAGAAATCCGGGCGAGAATGCATACGAGGCTGACAGGTGATGAGCCGGGGCTGGTAGGTTACTGGGACTTTGACGAAGGCGAGGGACAGATTGTTTATGATTTATCAGGCAACGGAAACAATGGGCAGTTGGGTTCAACGCCGGATGTCGATAGCAGTGACCCGGCGTGGGTAGAATCCGATGCGCCGATAGGTATTTGTACTACGTGTCAAATTGCCAGGAGAGCTACCGAACGTGCACTCGAACGCAAAGCAGCCTTGCTTGAAGAATTACTGGCCGCATTAGCTCAGGAATGGGCGACATACGAAGCATTCGAGGAATTGCTTGAAAGCGGAGATTATTGTGATTTGAATAAAGGTGACATAGTTACAGCAAAGCAGAAGATTCATTCTGCGATTCAGCATCAGGAGCAGGCCATAGATGCACTGGAAAAAAGCCTTGAAAAGCTAAAAGATACGCTAAGTGCACTGGGCTATGAGCCCGAGCCACCACCCATGTAATGCATCTTGGGCAAGAGCAAATCCCAATAGCGACAAAGAAACGGGGCGAAGCTGTGGCGGTGTCACCCGGCGACTCACTTCTTTAGAAGCCGCCGTCTTACTTCTGAGCAAACTAACAAAGTAGGCTCTACAATATGTAAGTTATTCAGAAGGGGCTCGGTGTACTTAATATCTCCGAACTCGGCACCGTTGAAATGATGCTGCTTGCCGACATGATTATGCCAGTCCACTCCTTCAGTAAGGAAGCCGTGTTTTCCATGATGATGCTTGGCGATAGCGCGCAAGATAGTGAGGGCATCGAGAAGATATAATTTGTTGTTGGTATCAAGATAAGCCTCAATATAGGCCAATGCCGCTTCAGCATTTTCCCAGAGGTAGGCTGTGTCCCAGCTTTTTTCCATATAGAGTAAGCCCTTTGTCTGGACACCGTTTCTATCCTCTGTCATTTTGAACTGCTCCAAACCGGCAAGACACTTATCGTAAGCGAAGGAACGGATTCCCTCGTCGTCGAGCAGTTTATCCGCCTGGCGCAGGACTCTAAACGCTACAGAGTAGGCAACGTTCTCGTGATGGTCGTAGGTATCGTGGTTGATGGAACCAAAGATTCCGCCAGCATCCATGAAGACCCTGATTCGCTTTTCGATTTCACTGGTGTAGTCGGCAAGACCCTTTTTGGTCAGCTCGGTCATGAGCTGGATGATGAAGAGACCATCGGCGCTTTTCTCAAATAGGATATCCGAGTGGCCGTAAGCGTTGTTGGGGAAATGTTCGCCTGATGGTTTGCAGCGGCGGGGGAACCAACCGTTTGAGGTTGGTTTAACGTTCCTTTCGAGCCAATGTGCGTTTTTCAAAGCAACTTGCCGCATTTTGTCTCTTCGTGGGTTGTCCAGAAGGTCGCTGAAGATGAGCAGTTGATATGCGATTTTTGCCATCGAGCCGGGGCAGAACCAGTTGCTTTTATGCTGGTAGTTGAGGCAG
>CAYGBH010000528.1:0-2705 GCA_964348055.1 uncultured Pirellulales bacterium | reverse complement strand
AAAATAGTCCATAGGTAATAAAACACAACCGCCGCATTGGCCAGCACAAGGTACACGTCCTCTTTCTTAGCTTTGACCTTTTTTATCAATTCGTAAAGTATCGGCAGCACAAGGTAAACTGTGAAGAATATGCCAAGCCACGCCAATGCGACAGGCATTTGTTCCGGCATTCCTTCAGCAGATCGAATCGTTGGACGGTAAAATTTCTCGAACCATCCTATGTAGAGCAGAAATGTGCCGGCGAAAGCAAAACCATTCACGGCCCGCCACTTCCGGTAGTATGCGCACAGCATCGCGCCAACGCCTAAAATCAGGATATAAATGAAAAGAGGTGTCGGTAGGTTTTCTCCCGTCGAGACTATCACCGGCGTTAAAAAACCGCCGAGCAAAGATAAAAGAGCGACCACAATCTCATTCAGGCTCACGGCGTAAAGCATTGCTGCCACCGTCACTAAGATAGCAAGCACAAATGCCGGAGTTGGTGAATCGAACAGGTGGTAATACCCATATGCTGCGAAAACTGCTAGATACAGTAAGGCAAAACCCAACGCTGTTACACCTTTAGCCACAATACCGTAACCACGCCGTCTTGTTACCTCACCCACCGCCAGGGCGACCAGTCCTGAAATCGCAGCAATAATCACTCTACCGGTTGGGCCTATCCACCCGCTGTCGTACGCATACTTGAGGAAAAAACCCGCAGCGAAGATTACCGTGATAACACCTGCAAAGAGGACCCACCGTGTACCAATTCGTTGCTCAAGGCCAATAATTTCCAGACCTGCAGCTTTTTTCCGACCTTCCTTGATCCGTTCAGCCGCTGCCTTAAGAAGCTCTCGCTCGGCCCTTTTCTCCGCTTCGACTCTTCTTGCTCCAACTACCTCTGCCGGCCGCTCCTCTTTCCTTATCTCAGCCGGCTTCTCGGGTACCGCCGCCGGCTTGGCAACCTCTTCCTTTTTAAACCTTTCTACTCTCTCTGGTGGCTCACGATATATCCCTTTTGACTTATTTAAGGCGATGATGCTGATGATTAACGCAATCGGCCCGCATACAATACAGCCGATGACCAGCGGAATTAAAAGGATGATAAAATCTTCCATTTGCTCCACCCCTTTAAATAGTAACTTTTCTGAGCTTGTAAAAAACTATCTGCTAAAAAGTTAAACTTGTAAGAGTATTCTTGCTAATCTTGAGGATAAATAATTATACGGTCGTGGATAACGGTTGCCAAATCGTTTTTACCATCGTTTGTTACGTCAGCGACCTTCAGCTCTCGCGGCTCAACACTGGATTTGGTGCGACCCTTACTATCGCGGTAACTTTTCTGCTCGAATATCATAAAGCGCATCGCCGGAACTGGCTTCACACCGGCATCGAGCGTAAGTATTTCCATGTGGTTGCCCCTGTATTCCACCATGATAATATCGGTCCGGCCGTCGGAGTTTATATCTCCCGCTGTAAGGTTACCGTATATCCCATCTTTTATTTTTGTCTCGTAGCTGAACTGCTGCTCCAGATGCTGCGCGACATTGCCGCCACTCGGTGGAATTATAAGGGCAAACTTCTCACTATCGAACAGCAGGATGCTCTTAGCTTCGCCGTGCGTAAGCGGTGCAAACAGCATTTTTAGATGTACCGCAGCGTTCCACTTGCCTACATCCAATTCCTTTTCAACCCGATAGGTCTTATCAGCTAAAGAAGTTTCAAGTATCTGAAGCTGACCCTTTTGGCCATCCAGCAGCAGGATAGCAAGTCTCGGCCTCGAGCTCTCTGTGTTAATATCAAAAGCTGCAACGGCCGATATCTCGTTATCAGGACTTTTGGCATTGTATTGGTCGATAACACTCCATCTCTGGCCATCTGAGAAAACCAGGCTTCTTGCGAAGTTCTTTTGCGCCACCAGCAGTTCTTTACCTGCCTTGCCGTCCACATTAGCGACGGCGATTGAACGCAGACTCGCATCCTTAATCAAGCTGGCCTGGGCTTTCGGAGAGTCAACTATTTCAAATTTCCTCGTTTCTACTTGGCGAACCAATATAGGCAGCTCATAGCTGACAAATATCAGAACGTCCTGTAAACCATCCTGGTCAACGTCAAGCACTTTCAAACCGTCCGGATTGGAGGTAAGCTTCTTAAGTTCCAAGGCAGGCCCGGTTTGTAGCTTCTCTGCATCGGCCAAATTATATATCGTTCTTAGAGTTCTAATATCATCATCGTTGGATATATAAAGACAGTCCACGCTACCGTCGTTGTCAACATCGGCAAGCTCCATTGCCACCGGCTCACCTGTTAAATCGATAGGTTTAGGGAATGACAATCTGTCGTCTTCGAGTCGGCTTATACCGAGTACCTTTTCCTTAACACTCAAAACGGCCAGCTCGGTTTTCCCGTTATCGTCAATATCTGCAGCCGACAAACTTGTAATATCAGCAAGAGCGGGAAATCTCACCGGTTCAGCTAATCCGAGTCCTGCCGCGTGTTTGTAGAAAATAAGCTCTGCAGCACCCGGGTCGCTTATCGTTAAATCAGCCAGACCATCGCCATCGAAATCGCCGACTACCAAATCGCGTTTTGTGTCTGCTTGCCCTGATGCAAGCGGATAGAATAGGATTGGCCAATCGGCATCCTTTCGCTTTTCAGCGGCAAACTTGTAACAGGTCAATCGTCCGCTCACGCCGTCAACAGCCAATATTTCGTCACCAGCT
>CAYGBH010000527.1:0-2709 GCA_964348055.1 uncultured Pirellulales bacterium | reverse complement strand
CGATATTTATGTGGAGCTGGAAGACGCCGGCGCGAACGTTGCCTCACAAAGGCTCCTTGATGATGAAGTGGTGCAGTCGGATTCATGGGTGGAGCTGAATTTCGACCTCAACGAGTTTGCCGGTGTGGATTTGACGCGGATTAGGAGAATGAGTATTGGTGTAGGTAACGAATCCGGCGGTGCAGCCGGTAACGGAAGTGGAACGTTACGTTTCGATAATATCAAGCTGTGTCAGGCCAGATGTCTGAAAGGAGGATTCGCGGCAGATTTAGATGATGATTGTGCGGTCAACATGAAGGACTTCGCAAAGATGGCCGAAGACTGGCTGGCTGTCGGCCAAGGATATATTCCGCCAGTCTTTCCCGAGGCCGACGGCTTGCGGGGACATTGGCGTCTCGACGAAAGCAGCGGTACCACCGCTTATGATTCTTCGGCGCCGGCCCGCAACGGCAGACGTATTGGAGCATCCTGGGCACCGTCGAGCGGCAGATATGGTGGCGCAGCTCGCTTTGGCGACAATCTCAGCGACCGTATCGAAATTCCCATTTCAGCAATTTCACTGTCCGCCAGCAGCGTCTGTCTATGGGGCAAACTGCAAGGACCGCAATTGGGCACAAGATACTTTTTCGGCCATACTACCATCCCGACCTGGAACAACAGAATCCAACTCTACATGGACGGGGACAATACCAACCTCAATCTCGGTCTCGGCGATGAACATCGTCGTGCCGGCGACATCGTGACCCTGCAGGCTGATACCTGGTATCACATAGCCCTGACCTGGGAGAGAGTCAATTATGTCGTCTATGTCAACGGTATTAAAGAAGCTGAGGGAAGGTATTCGGGTCTAAATACTCTTGGGGCTGAGGCGCATATCGGTAATAATGGAGCAGACAATCCCCAACAGGCGCTGAAGGGCTTTATCGACGATGTGCACATCTATGACTACGCCTTGTCAGTCAATGAGGTTATGAGCCTTGCCGATGTGGGCGGTTATTGCGCGTCACCGTTGCGTACTGATCTGAACGAGGATTGCAGCATCGATTTTCAAGACCTTATTTTGCTGACGGACAGTTGGCTCCAGACAGGAATGTACCCGTAATCTCAGGATAGCTTTGTCATAACGGAACAGGTCCTTTTTCGGTCATGTATCGCATAAGAACACGCCCAAACAGAGTTTGAGCGTGCAGACCATCGTAAAAACACTGAAAAAGCAATTTCATATCACAACCGCAAGTTAGAATCAGCAGTAAATCCTTGACTTATCTAAACCCATATGATAGTATTTATGATACGAGAAGCGGTTTTTCACAACCATGGGCTCAAAGCTAACCGACGGTGCTAAAAATTTTTAAAAAATATGCTCTCATTTTTCGGAGGGAACAAAAAATGAAACAAAATAAACTATCCTACCTGTTCGCAGTATTTCTTCTTTTCACAATCTGGAGCGAAAATTCACTAACAGCAAATGCAGATCCGCTGCATGACGCTGCGAAGGAAGGTGACCTTAAGAAGATTGAAACACTCATAGAAACCGGTATAAACATCAATGCAAAAGATGGGAATAATCTAACAGCGCTGCATTACGCAGCAATAGAGGGCAATAGAAGTATAGTCCAATTGCTTATTGACAAGGGTGCCGATATCAACGCCCAGAACAGAGAAGGCTGGGCACCTCTTCACTATGCTGTTCTCCACGGTAAAAAGGAAATAGTTGAACTGCTTGTTGCTCATGACGCTGATGTCAACATCAAGGACAAAAAAGGTAAGATGCCGCTTTACGTCGCCATGGAGGAAGGCAACGAGGATATAGCCGTGCTGCTTATTAACGCTGATGCTGACATCAATATATTCGATACACGGAGAGAGCGTGGTAAGACTCTATTGCACGAAGCTGCACAGAGCGGTTATTGTGAAGTTGCCAAGTTACTCTTAGACAGAAGGATTGATGTTAATATAAAGAACGATAACGGTATGACTCCGCTTCACTTTGCCGTTACAAACTACACATTTGAAGATGACAATCTTGATATGGTGGTTCTTCTTGTTGATCATGGGGCTGCCATTGATGCGAAAGACCAAATGGGGCGTACACCACTGAACGCCCTGACAGATATGCTGATGATGGCAGGGGAAAAAGCCCCCCAGTATCGTATGGTCAAGTTCCTTATTTCTAAAGGAGCCGATATCAATACGAAGCATGAAGATGGCTGGACAGCATTACACTGGGCTGTTGGTACTGCACAAAAGGACCTTGTAGAACTGCTGATAGCCAAGGGCGCTGAGATTAATTTGAGGGATTGGAAGGGCGAGACACCGCTGTACTGGGCGTTGAAAAGGCACGTGGATGCGGCGGAAGAACTCTCCAGGAACGATGCCGAAATCATTGTGAAAACAACAAACGTCAATACTGCTCCTCGCGGGTCGGCAAGACAGACAATGAAGCAGTATTACTTGACAATGTCGAAAACCTCCAAGGATGTGGTCAAATTGCTCATTGCCAACGGTGCCGACGTCAATGCGAAGAACAAAGACGACGATACGCCCTTAATCGAGGCGGCCAAAGGAGCCGACAAGGAGCTGCTCGAGCTGCTTGTGGCCAATGGTGCCGACGTTAATGCAAAAGGCAAGGATGATCTTACGGCCGTGGACAATGCGGCGCGGCAAGGCCGTACAGATATCGTTGGATTTCTATTAGCCAAAGGTGCT
>CAYGBH010000526.1:0-2709 GCA_964348055.1 uncultured Pirellulales bacterium | reverse complement strand
CAGGTGCCGACCCAGCTCAAAGCAAAAACGCCGGTGCCGGGCCTCTGCCACAAGCTCGTTTACCCTCTTCATTAAAGCCGCTACAACTTGCTGCTTCAATTCTGCGCGCTCGAGTCCATCGGAAAAAACATACAAATTGACTAAAGCTGCTATAGGCACCTTGCTAAAATCGCTTTCGGATATGGCTCTCTCGAAAGTCTCTATATTCCTCGGCTCGGGATGGACCTTATCCCACAAAGGGTGAGCGTGAACTTTTTGAGTTACTTCAGCGACCACTTTTTGGCCTTCCAGCACCTCAAACTTCACCGGGCACATCCCGGTCCGCAAAAATACGTGTTCGATGCTTTGACCCGCCTCGATCTTCCCATCATCGAATTTCCACCTGTATGAGTATTTCTCAGTCCCCTTTCCTCGGATCACCTTAAAGCGCATCTGCACTAGGGCCGCCCCACCGATAGCCGACTTGGTCGAAGCCGGCGCCCCCGGCCTGTCATCCAGTCGCCAATCATCGACTATCTGCCACTCAAAGTTGCCACTATCTTTTGTTAGCTTATTATACCCAATTGCCGTAGCCACGTAGCATCCCACAGGCAGGAAATCGCCTCTGGTCATAAGGCCTAATTTTCCTTTGGGACTTTGCCAAGCAGCCAACGTAAACATCCCTCCCCATGGGATATAGTTGTGATATTCCAGCTTATGTACGCCCGGCTCAAGATGAATCCGGCCTTGTTTTTGTCCCCTGATCCCGGCCCGGTAGTTGTGTTGGCCGGGCCAGCTCACCACTTCCTTACCGTCAATAAGCAGGTGCGATCCCCAATTCGACGCCGTGGCGAATACGTACTGACCGGCTTTTTCAATCTCAAAGAAACCCTTATAGTAATACAGCGCCATACTGCCTTTCTTAGCGTTACCAGAACCGAATTCCGGCACCTGATGAATTGGAAACCCATGGTGAATATTACCGACCATGCTCCTGCCCACCGGCTCGGCGACCTCGTTCCACACTCGCAGCAGCCCGGGCAGCTTATTGCACTCGGGGTAAATCTTGTTTGTACGTCTTGTCTCCAGGACCAGCCCAGCCTCCGGCTCCCATGCTGAGGGTGTGGATTCATATTTAGCTGGGATCCCTTCCTTTGGCACCAGATAAACGTAGTAGATGACGCTGCCGTGGGAGCTGTCGAAGAGAATTTCCATCGGCTCGCCCTGCCGGGTCCAAAGAAGCCGGCTGTCGACCCGCTTGCCCATAGAGGTAAAGACTATTGCTTCAAAATCTGTCGGGTCATATCCGGCTGTATATATTTTCGCATAGGATACCTTCGGATTCTTCCTTTTCAGCAGGAAACCTGCATTAATCCAGTGTGCCCGCCGGCCCCTCATATTCGAACCGGTTGTTACTAATTTGAGCTCCTTGCTTCCCGATAGTACCCCCACATTAATTTCAATCGGCGGCATCTGTTTGGTCAACGGCCTTGATTTGTACAGTCTTCTCTTATCTGCGTACACCTCAAAGCTGACAGACGCATTAGGATCGGCTCTGTCGTTAATGCCAGCCAACGCCACAAAACGTCCATATTCCTTCTGGTTCTTGTAAACGACAGTTGTAGCCGAGGATACAGCAATGCCCTTTTTGTAGACTTTTCCGTTCACCCTGTGGTATGTGCCACCCCATTGTCCTTTAGTCTTTGATTGTTTCAAATCCGACGGTCCTTTGGTCGCCTTCAGGTCAGAGATGAAGACGTCAGGCACCTGCGCATAATTGTGGTCCTTGTCAATGCGAAACCGCAACGTCGCGTTCTTGACATCCCAGGGGACGGACCTTCCAATTTCGGTGGCCCAAGAGCTGCTGCACAGAAGCAAAGCTGCCGCTACGGCAAACAAAAACCGTCTTATATGCTCTATTGACAACACAATTTTCAGCATACTGTAACTACATCCAAAATTGTTCGTTTATTCTGTCTTCTGTCCTTTATCTTTGTCCTGTGCCAGCGCCTCAAAATAAGCGCTAATCATACGCTCATAGCCCCTGAAATCGTACTGCTGTTTCTGAGAGAGCATATCTTCCAGCCTCTTTGCCAGCGCTTTGTCCCGCGTATATTGCACTGCAAGCTGACTGCCCACTGTACCGTGTGATTTTTTCAGCCCATCAACTACCTCGTCGTAAGCGCTGCGGATATCAATTCCGCCGAGGCTGTTTATAGCTTTTTCTACTTCTTTCATTGCCTGGATGGACTCTTCCAGTTCCATTGTTGGTAGATTGTGACTTTTGAGCTTGAGCACGAGCTCCTGTGCCGACTGTCGGATGTTGCGCTGTTTTTCCTCTGTAGCTTTCATCATATCCAGTGCTTTCGGCGGCAATTTACCGCCCGCCCCAAACATGCTGGCACCGTCGGTGGTTTTGCCGAGTCCTGTCCCCCCTGTTTGAGCCTTCGTGTCCTCATCCGTTACCTGGCCGTTTTCCAGTGGCGTGTTTGAGATTCGTTCCCGCAGACCATACTCATTGTCAGACAGTGCCTTCGCCACCGGTTCGACCAGCTGTCCGTCAGCCATACCGCTGCGTCCGGCTCCGCTGCGGCCCTGGATGATATTATCCTCAGGCCTTTGGTCGCCGGTTTTGCCCTTGGCGCTGGTGCTGCTTATGGTCCCATCGGCAACCGGCCCGGCCGTATGGTCCAGAGAAGTAAGGTAGCTGCCGATATCTTCCACCTCCTG
>CAYGBH010000525.1:0-2720 GCA_964348055.1 uncultured Pirellulales bacterium | reverse complement strand
GCCACAAATCTTTTTGAATCATTTTTTTGCAAGGGATACGCAGCGGCCATTGAATACGTGCGCGCAAAATCGGCGTTTTTTCGCTAAAAACATGGGTGAGCAAATGTAGAGATCTGCTCTATGTAACTGTCGCTAAGATGTGTTGAAATTGACACTTTTTTGACACCATCGGCCATTTTTGGAGTGTTTTAGAGCCACCGACATGAATTCCTCAAAACACAACTCGCTTTTTTACAGCAAGTTACAGAACCACGCCCGGCAGGACTCGAACCTGCGACCTACGGATTAGAAATCCGTTGCTCTATCCAACTGAGCTACGGGCGCCTCAACCCTAAGTGTTTTTAATGTAACAACTTCCCGCATTATCTGTCAATCCTCTTAGCAAGAAAAACCAAAAACACACCCATTTGCGTCAGTTTTGCGTCAGTCGGGACACGTCCTCGCCAGAATCTTGTTTACCCACTTACTGGCAGACTGGAGGTCTTCTGACCGTACTGCCAGATAATATTTCCTCGTCGTTGCCATGCTCGCGTGTCCCGCTAGCTGCTGCACCACCTGGATAGGTAATTTCTCAGCCCAGTTGGTAATAGCAGATCTGCGAAGGTCATGTATCGTGCAGTCAGCTACCTTTGCTCTACGGCGAACTACGTTAAAATCCCTGCCAAGATTATTTATCAACTCGGAACGCGGGGTCCACTTGTCGATCTCTCGGCGTTCTTTTATCTTCTCAAGACGCTTGGGTAAAACAAACACATACGGGTGTCCCTCAGGCGCTTCGGCTTGCATATTGACCAACAAATCAGCGGCTTCGTTTGACATTGGTACGATTCGACTCTTCCGGCTCTTGGGTTCCCATTCAAGGATGTCTTCGCTGCCTTTCTTGGCAACAACTTTGATTCACTGGTTTTCGAAATCGATGTCTGCCCAAGTCAGGTGAAGTATTTCGCTGCGCCTTAAGCCACTACCATATGCTAATGAAAACAGAGCATGCCACCAAATTTTCTCTGTTGCTTTCACAAGCCTATGGTACTCTTCGACTTTAACGTAGCGTATTTCATTCTCTGTCATTTTGCGTTCCTTGATTCTGGCAAATGGATTCTGTCCTTCAGCCAGATATCCCCTTGGCTCTATTGCCAGGTTGAAAATGCGCTTTAAAGTGCGGATGTCCTTATTCACCGTGGCAACGCTCGGAACGGTCGACAAACGTTGGGCAACAAAAGCCTCGGCATGACGTGGTTTGACCTTCGACAAGAGAAATGACTCGCCTATAGACTTTTCAAAGAACCTTAGAGCTCTCAATTGGTCTTTCAAGGTGGCAAATGCTACCTGTCCCTTCATGACTTTCTCGTGTTCGCCTATGAACTCGTGCATCGTCACTTTCCTGGGCTTATCTGCCCTGCCCAGATTAACCTGAGCCTGCAATTCTAATGCGTACTTTTCCGCCTCCTTTCTTATCTTAAAAACCTTACCATACTTTTTGCTGTTGGTGCCGTACCATCTGACAATCCAGTGATACCGTCGCTTTTTTGGCCATTGCGACTTTGGAATTGGCTTGCCGTTTCTGTCTTTTGGTACAGGCTCCAACCATTTTCGATAAACACCTACCTTTTCTACAGCCATTGGTAACCTCCTTTTCTTTGAAGATAAGCGGCTACCAATAGCGACTGACAGGCAGGCATTCTACCAGTGGCAAACAAAAAGCGCAAATATTTTCTTTCAAAATAAATCAGCATTTCTACCCCCGCTCTTCGGTTTTGTTTTGCAGGAATTTTTCCAGTTCTTCCTTTAAATACCACACCCTTCTGGCGAATTTAGTCGCTCTGAGTTCGCCGCGATCACGCCAATAATCCAGGGTTCTGCAGGCACTATCAGGGTTGTGACCGGTCTGATCCAGGCGAAGAAACATTGCCGCCTCGACCGGCGTCATCAGGTTGGGAAAAAGCCTTGGTCTTTCAGGCCATTCTGTATTCCTTGAATTTAACAAGTGTTTTTCCATTTCGGCTTTTTACAAATGAACTAATACCCTAACTCTTACCTC
Organism: uncultured Pirellulales bacterium; assembly: GCA_964348055.1. Lineage (GTDB taxonomy): Bacteria > Planctomycetota > Phycisphaerae > Sedimentisphaerales > Anaerobacaceae > JAUXAL01. Next base: position 682 of record CAYGBH010000525.1, on the reverse strand, counting down.
AAGCAAACCATGCCTGCCTCATCTCGTCTAACTCGAGCGTTACCTTCCTCGGTGTACATCGGGTTTCATATCCGCTCGCGTCCCCCAGTACCGTAGTAGTCAGAAGCTCCTCAGCCAGTTTGCAGGACCTGCTCGGGTCTGCTTTTGTCGCGATAAACCGTGATTCCCTTACATCCAAGCTGGAAGGCCAGTTTGTAGGCCTTATCCACGTTAGCAAGAGTAGCCTTTTCGCTGAAATTTATGGTCTTGCTGATCGCTGCATCGCAGTACTCCTGAAAAGCCGCCTGCATTCTGATATGCCATTCCGGCTTGATATCATAAGCACATTTGAAGACTTTGCGCACTCTGGCTGGGATTTGACGGATTTTTTGAATACTGCCACTTTTGAGTATTTGTTTTTGTATTCTTTCGCTGTAAAAGCCACCTTTTTCTGCCACCTGTTTGAAGATTGGATTTATTTGCAGCACTCTTGAGCCGTCTAATAAAGTTGCTAAAATGCCGGTTATTCGAGCCGATTCAAAGTTGGCTCACCACCCAGCGCATTTATAAAGTCTCGGCTCTAAATCTGCTGTATGGAACGATATGGAGATGGTGTTCATAATGAAGAAAGTTAGAATACATCCGCCGAAGGGAACAGGTTTCTATGCTCTTCGCAGAACTTCTGCCACTGCGGCAGCGAGGT
>CAYGBH010000524.1:0-2720 GCA_964348055.1 uncultured Pirellulales bacterium | reverse complement strand
GCATCGAGCGCATAAATCTTGAAAAAGTATCTGTGCGTGCCGCTGGGCGGACATGGACCGCCGTAGCCAATCCTGCCAAAGTCGCTTGTGCCTTGTTTAGCTCCGTTGGGCAAGGACCTGTCGGGCGGAATGTTCTCCGCCAGTTCTTTGGTCTCGGCGGGCAGGTTAAACAAGACCCAGTGCACCCACGTACCCATCGGCGCATCGGGGTCATCGCATATAAGGGCGATACTCTTAGTGCCTTCAGGGACCGCATCCCACTGCAGCGGCGGCGAGACATCAGCACCATCGCAGGTGTATTTGGCTGGAATCAAGCCGCCTTCGGCAAAGGCCGAACTCGTAATTTTAATCTCCATTTTTTTGCCTCCTTTCGCTCCTGAAATCACATCAGCCGACTTAAATAGTCGATCATACCGGGTAGCCGGTCCAGCGTTAAAAACAGCATGGACAAAACCGCAACAATCCACATTGCCGCCTTTATATCTTTCGCCTTGCCCGATATTATTTTTATGAGGGTAAATGAGATAAACCCGAACGCCAATCCCGTACTGATACTGTAACTCAAGGCGATCATTACCATTATGATAAACGCAGGAAATGCTTCTTGTAAATTCGCAAAGTCTATCTTTTTGATTTCTTTCATCATAAACAGGCCCACCATAATAAGCGCCGGCGCCGTTGCATATAGCGGCACTATGCCCACGATTGGTACGAATAACAGTGCCAGCAGAAACAAAACACCCGTAACTACAGAAGTTAGTCCTGTTCGCCCTCCCTGCTCGATCCCTGCTGCTGATTCAATATACGCGGTGGTAGTTGATGTCCCCAACAGAGCACCTATTACAGTTGCGACAGCATCGATCCCCAGTAGCCTGTCCAAGCCCTTTATTTTGCCTTCTTCATCGACCATATTTGCCTGGTGACAGCATGCTACCAGGGTCCCAATACTGTCGAACATATCTATAAAGGTTAAGGTAAAAATACTTCCGAAGAAGCCCCATTTCAGCGCGCTGAGAATATCCAACTGAAAAGCAATTGTCTGTATATTCAGATGCAACGAAATGAATTGTTGTGGCATTTTTATCTCTTTATCGAACACAACTGCCAGAGCGGTCGAGGCCAAAATTCCGATGACAAGGCCGCCGGTCATCTTTCTCATCTCAAAGAAAATCATTACCAGCAGGCCGAAAAGACCTATAAGAACTGTCAGGGTTAGCGGTCCGGCTGATACAAACGTAATTGGATCTTTGACAACGATGCCGAGATTTTTCAGACCAATGAAGGTAATAAATAGACCGATGCCGACAGCAATAGCAGAGACCAGGGATGTCGGTATCGCTTCTACGATTCTTTTTCTCAATCCCGATAAAGTCATTGTCAAAAACAGCAGTCCGGAGATAAACACCACCCCCAGTGCGGTCTGCCAATCCATTCTCCGAGAAGCAACCAGATAAGCAAAAAAGGCGTTGAGACCCATGCCCGGTGCCATCGCTATAGGTGCCTTAGCGAATACACCTACGATGATGGTGGTAACAGCAGTAACTATGCAGGTAACAGCTATCAATGCGTCCTTATCCATCCTATCAATCCCTATCAGGTCTTGTTCAGGGATTCCCTCCAAGCTTAGAATTGAGGGATTGACGAAAATGATATACGCCATCGTAAGAAATGTTGTCACCCCCGCCACAAACTCGATTCTGACACTGGTTTGTTTTTCCCTCAGTTCGAAATATTTGTCGACCATTATTAACCCCCTAAAAAGTTAAATTCTAATATCTAAATCCGAAATCCCAAACAAATTCCAATGTCCAAAAGTTCCAAATCCTAAGGGCAGTTTTGAACATTTGAATTTCATATTTTGAAATTGTTTAGAATTTATTGCTTAGGATTTAGGATTTGCTTTTTCCTACCCAAAAGGCTGATTATCTCAGCAACCAAGCCGGCGGAGTTCTTAGCCGCAACCATCTGGAACAGCTGCTTATCCAGCACGGCGTCCTCATCGGCCTTATCGCTGATGCTTCGTATCACAAGATGTGGAATGTTCCGTTGATAGCAGATTTGAGCTACCGCGGCGCCTTCCATCTCCACCGCATCGGCTCCGAGCTGCTGGCGCAATTCAGCACACTTTTCGGGCGAAGCGACAAAAACGTCCCCCGTTACAACAATGCCCTTTATAATCCTTGGCAGCCTTTCTCCAGCGGTTGTCTCTATCATTTCGAGCCTGAGCTGTCCGGCTGCTCTTTGCGCCAGTTCCAAAAGGCGCTCATCCGCAGGCAGGAAAACGGGATTGCGCCAACCGTCGAGAGGATTCATGGCTCCTCTATAGTCAAAGCTCTGCGACGTCAGTACCCCCATGTCGTGATGGGCAATTTCCACCGCTATCACTATATCTCCGGGAGATAGTTGCGGGTTTATCCCGCCGGCAATACCTGTGAAGAGCAGTTCGCTCGGCTTGAAGTGCTCTATCAGCAGTGTAGCTGTCATAGCGGCGTTAACCTTGCCTATGCCCGTCCACGCGATGACAACTCTTTTACCGTCTAATTTGCCGCTGACAAATCTCATTTGCTCGATTCTCTGTTCCTGAGTGTCTGTCAGCTGGTCCTCGAGCAGTGTGATTTCTCTTTCGAATGCCCCTAGTATTGCAGTGATCGGCTCGGAACTTAATTCTTGAACAGGTGAGCTACACGAACCAAGCAATAATATAACCGATAAGCAAACAA
>CAYGBH010000523.1:0-2722 GCA_964348055.1 uncultured Pirellulales bacterium | reverse complement strand
TATGGCTCTGCCGATACAAATTGGGACTCATCTTCTCGACCTGAAAATCGGTCATGTAACTTATCCCCCGGCGCAAAGTGCACTTATGAGTCCGTGGGCCGGAGAACTGAAAACGCTCTATCAAGCCTCGAGAGGGCAGCATCTGGCCAGGCGGGCTTACAACCTCAGTGAGGCACGCATCAGCGGCAAAAACACTGACAACGTGAGTGCAGCCCGTAACCCAGATAATGGCCTCGTACTTTTCGGTATTCAAGTGCCGGTTGGCATAAATTTGGAAAAGCTCCGGATGCAAAGGTCTCTGAAAAAGACTGAACGTTAGCTCTTTGACAGCCACATTGATTTGTGGTGATTCCATCAAGAAAAATCCTAATACAAAATATTAACTCCCAATTTTCCACTATTATACCAAAATCAAGACACATATTCAAGGCTGATATCAGTATTGATAAGGCCGATACGTGCACTTATAGGACGATTATTTCGCAAGCTGTGCAACGTAAAAGAGTAACAGCAGCAAAGTTTTTTTTGAAAAAAATCAAAAAAAATCGGAAGTGTCGCTGATTATCACTGCTGGAAGAAAACCGCATTAATAATAGTGGCAATAATATCGTAAAAGGCATGAGTTCCGGCTGTGATTCCGAAACCACGAATTGCAAAAAGAACGGCAAAATAAATACCCGCGATTGTTCTAAAGCCAAACTCCGTCCAGTTAAAAACAGCAGTTCGTCCGAATTGGCCGTCCAGAAAAACCACATGATGATGTGCGCTAAACAACGCTGCCGAGATTAGCACAGAAAGTATAATCGAGTTCTTATGTGTAAGCCTCAGCACATCTTGAAACAGCAGCATCAAAAGGCATATCAAAATCAAACGAAAAACGAGCTCTTCATAAATCCCGGCCCCTATTCCGGTAACGATATTGGCCAGTAGCGACTGGGTTTTCGGCTCAACTCCGCCGGCCTCGGCGTTCGACGACGATAAACTTCTGCCTACCGCCAACGAGCAGCTCAGCGGCGAGGCGGTCTGTACCCGTATCGCACTATTGGCGAACTCGTCAATCTCGCCCTGAGGCTTAACCGGACTACTCAAAAACAAACTGAACACAATCAGCGGCACCGCAAGCAGAGCACACTCAACGGCCATCGGCCAGATATCGCCAAGACAAAAACGCCACTGTTTGCCTGAGACCAATTGCAACGCTATCAAAATAACCACAACCACCAAAGGAGGCGCCACCCATGCCAACCTGCTGCCGGAACCCAGATATTCAAGCAGGTTCTGCAGCCACACAAATGCCACCACACGAACCTGCGACTGGTTCAGAACATCGGTATTGATCAAAATCGTTCCGACTTCATAGAAAATAATAAACGGCAGCAGAAAAACGATAGCGTAAATCGGCCGAGACGTCCTCTCAAGATAGGAATCTCTTGCAAAGTTAAACAATTGGCTCGTGCTGTACTTGTATTTGTCTTCCATTCCATATCCAGGTTATCAGGATAACCGGCCTGGTTTCCTGATATCCTGTCAATCCTTATTTTTAATTTTTGCAGAGTTTACTTCAAATAGGCCGAAAATACAATAGTCAAAAACCCACTTACCTTTGGAATGACAATAACACAATGATAAGTGAACTGTTAACCAAGTTTTACGAGCTTGCCTTCGAGCGTTTTGGCCCTCAGCAATGGTGGCCCGGCGAAACTCAATTCGAGATAATCACAGGCGCAATACTGACCCAGAATACAAGCTGGGCCAACGTCGAAAAAGCAATAGCAAATCTAAAATCCGGTGACCTTTTAGCCCCGGAAAAACTGCATCGTTTCGACCTTTCGCAGCTTGCTGAGCTTATCCGCCCGGCCGGCTATTACAATATAAAAGCAAAAAGACTCAAAAACTTCGTGAACTGGCTTTTTGACAATTACAACGGCAAACTGACAAATCTCGAAAGCATCGATACCGACCAGTTAAGAACCGAGCTTTTAACCATAAAAGGCATCGGCCCCGAGACCGCCGACTCGATTCTACTTTACGCTTTCGACAGACCTGTTTTTGTGGTGGACGCCTACACCGCCCGGATCGCTTTCCGTCACGGACTAATCGAGCAAGACGCCGATTACGAACAGCTACGAGAATTATTCCAGTCGAATCTGTCGCAGGATACGCAGCTTTTCAACGAGTACCACGCATTACTGGTAAGGGTCGGTAAAGAATTCTGCAAGCCGAAAGCAAATTGCTCCGCCTGTCCGCTGGTAGAATTACCACATTCAGTCATCGCCGAATTCCTCTAAACCACCGCATCCAATCACCGCGGAATTATGCTCTGCCAACTTAAGAAGCTCTTGACTAAAGGTGGTTTATCACTGAAAATTTTAAATAGCTAAATAGACCCCAGGATAAATCCTTCGCCTGCGCTCAGGACAGCCCTGGGGGCTAAACAAAACCCTCTAATAAATTGCGAGGTATTGAAAGGTATTATGCCATGTTGAAAAAGATGCTTTGCTTAGCGGTTTTGCTAACCGGCCAGAATCTCTGCGCTCAAACAAGCGATTATTTCGACGCCCCTTACGGTGAGCTACTCGGCGGTTCCACTGAGCAGGTGGGTTTGTGGTGGGCCTCATCCGGCTGGAAAATAAGCCGGGACAAGCCGCTGCCTGAGACAGCAGGCCTAGCGGTTATGATACGTGCCGCCCGCAACGAGGCCGAGGCTGCGCAATTGGTAGTT
>CAYGBH010000522.1:0-2728 GCA_964348055.1 uncultured Pirellulales bacterium | reverse complement strand
TCTCCCGCAATGCGCGGATTTTATTCGGTATATTCCGGATGCCAAAGGCGATCCCGGCCACGTCGAAATCGTCGTCATTCAAGGGCAGGGCGAGGGCATCGCTCATAAGTAGCTGAATTCTATCAGACAGACGCCTCTTTTCAATCTTGAGTCGACCTAAGTCCATCATTTCCCAGACAAAGTCCACCCCTATTGCCCGAATGTACGGATGCCTGTTGATTGCCTCAATGGCCAGGTCCCCAGTGCCCGTACCTACATCCAGAAGCCGATACGTTCGGAAAAAATGCATTTTCTCCACAGAGGAGCGGCGCCAGGCAATATCTCGTCCCAGGCTGAGGAAATGGTTCAAGAAATCGTATTTCACGGTAATCGTAGAGAAGATTTCCCTTACCATGCCAATGTGCTCAGCGTCAGTTATTTCCGTCACTAGTGGGTATTTCTGTCTTCGCGGTGTTTCCACCTGCATAGTTCCCTTTCTCAAGGGACAGAGCTTTCTCACGAGACGACTCCAATCCGGTGTTACCCGCACAGCTGCCGAAGGCTGCATTTGTTCTTAATCTAACGGCAAAATTGGATTCGTCAAGGTCGAACTGTACTTGTCGGCGGTGTTCTTGAGCCTCCTATGCCAACGCCTCGCGGGGAAGGTCAACCCCAACGCCAATCCTCAGCCGAGCTCAATGCCCTGCTCTTGTGGGGTAGTGACAAATAAAGTATACTGCCGAAAGAAACAATAGAGCATATGGTTATAAGAAATGGCTTACCAGCCCGTGCTCGTTTGAGGTGGTCGAAACGGTATCTTTGAACAAATATGAGAAGGCTTTTTCTCGCATGAAAAGAGGGATTCACCTGAAGGTAAATGGGAAGCGCTATGATGCAAGCATACCCGTTAATAAACTTCTTTTAGATGTTTTGCGTGAAGATCTCGGCCTGACTGGTACAAAAGTCGGCTGTGGACAGGGGGAATGCGGCGCATGTACAGTATTGATAAATGGCAAAGCTGTTTGCTCCTGTCTAACTCTAGCTGTTGAAGTTGATGGTGCCGCAGTGACGACAATCGAAGGCCTGGCAAAGCAAGGCAAACTACATCCCCTGCAGGAAGCTTTTATTATTCATGGTGCGGCTCAGTGTGGTTTTTGTACGCCCGGTGTAATTATGGCAGCTAAGGGGTTTCTGGACAGTAACCCTCACCCCACAGATGAAGAAATTAAGGGGGCATTAGCAGGAAATTTTTGCCGTTGTACAGGTTATGCGGCGATTTTTAGGGCGGTTAAGTCTGTTGTGGAGGGACGGTAATAAGCATGGCTGCTTACCAGGTGATCAGCAAGCTCCATCCACAAGTAGATGCGCTGGAAAAAGTGACCGGTCAGCGGAAATATATCTCTGATATACGGATGCCCGAGATGCTGTGGGGGCAAGTAGTACGTAGTCCCTGCCCCCATGCCAGGATCAAGAAAATTGAAACAGGCAAGGCGTTGCGTGTCCCGGGGGTGAAAACTATCATTACAGCAACCGATACGCCTCAGATTCCCTGGGGACCATTCAAACCCGACTGGGAAATTCTGGCAAGGGAAAAAGTAATATATGTTGGGCAGGTAGTGGCAGCAATCGCTGCTCTCCATCCGGAGGCGGCCGTGGAGGCTAGTCGCTTGATAAAGGTTGAATATGAGGAGTTACCAGCCATTTTTGACCCAGAAGAGGCTATGGCTCCAGGAGCCCCTCTCATTCATGAGGGTTCGGAACGCAATATTGCCACGACCTTTAGCGTCGATAAAGGCGACGTGGAGGAGGCCTTCCAAAGAAGCGATCACGTGAGGGAAGAAACGTTTTATACTTCTCCTCAATTTCATGCCTTCATTGAACCGAACGGTAGTATTGTAAGTTATGATCCTATAAGCCGCAGTTATACTTTTTGGGCTGCAACGCAGGTGCCATATAAAGCTCGGTTGCTTTACAGCCAGGCCCTGGGTATTGCGGCGAGAAAGCTGCGTTTGATTCAGGTCCCTATGGGCGGAGCTTTTGGCGGCAAATTCGATAACAATTATCACTTAATTGCCGCTTGCCTCAGCAAAGAAGCCGAGAGGCCGGTGCGACTAGTCAACTCTTTGGCGGAAGAATTTTTTACCGCTCCTTTAAGAGTGCCAATGAGAATTGACCTCAAGATCGGAATAAGAAAAGACGGTGTAATCACGGCAAAAGACGTGGAAATAATAGCTGATAACGGGGCTTGCACGGCTTGGGGGCCGGCCGTTCTGGCAACGGCTTGCTACAGAGTGGATAATCTTTATCGCATATTCAATTCTCGGGCCCGAGGGTATCTAATATACACAAATAACGTGCCGAAAGGCGCTATGCGCGGTTTTGGTCAGCCGGCATTGCTTTTTGCCTTTGAGGGGGTCTTGGACATGTTGTCGGAAGATGCCGACATTGACCCTGGCGAGTTGCGATTAAGGAATGCTTTCAAAAACGGTGAAACAACTGTCCATGGGTGGATTATCGGTAGTTGCGGCCTTGCGGAGTGCATCAGGAAGGCAGGGGAAAAGTCAGACTGGCACGAAAAGAGGAGGCGGTATGCCTCTCAAAATGGCCCCAAGCGACGAGGTATCGGCTTGGCGTGCTGCAACCATGTTTCGGGCTATCGTCCTATTTTACGAGACTTTGATGGTTCCGCTGCCCTGGTTAAGGTTGGCCCATATGGCCAAATTACCGTATTTACGGGTGAAGTAGATAT
>CAYGBH010000521.1:0-2728 GCA_964348055.1 uncultured Pirellulales bacterium | reverse complement strand
GTGGCTGAGAAATACAAGACCATGATCGACAACCAAATCGCCTTTGCCCGAACACGCCAGGATTACAAGTGGAACATCGAGGAGACCTGGCAGCTCGAGCAGTGGCTGAAGCGTAGTACGCAGCAGGAAATCGACGAGTTGGTAGATATGGTTTTGGCCGGTCAGATTGGTGTTATGGGTGGCCATTCTACTCTGCGCAGCGGAAAAGTAGGCGTTGAAGAGATGAACCGTTTTCTCTGGAACGCCCGACGTTACCGGCAAGGATATGGCCTTGCCATTGATACTGTGATGCACAACGATGTGCCGGGTGTAAATTGGTGCTACCCGCAAGTTTTGGTCAAGTCGGGGATTAAGTACCTCGTTTGCGGACAAAACCTTTTTATCGGCGGCGGATTCGAGCAACCTTACAAATCATACATCTTTTACTGGGAAGGTCCCGACGGCAGCCGAGTGTTGACCTGGTCAGCAAAGGACAGCTATGGCGAAGGATTCAGTAAGTATGGTTTACCTTCCTTCTCCTCCGGCCCTGTAAACAAGAGTGAATTAGCCTCTGCCCTAAATGAACTGACCTCTACTGGTTATCCGTATGATGCCGTTATGGTCCAACATGCACATGACAACGCAGCGAGTAGCGCCTTCTATTCTGCCATTAACGATTGGAATGCTGCAGAACAAACCCCTGAGTTTGTTCTTGCCACGCCAAGAGAATTCTTCGAGTATATGGTTGACAAGTATGGCAGTGTGATACCTACTGAGTCGGGCAACTGGACGTCGCGCTGGGACATTCATGCGATTAATGAACCTCAAGCACAAAAAATCGCCAAGAACGCACAGGATACTGTTCTTACCGCGGAAAAGATGTGGGCGATCGCGTCGCAACTCGGGCTTGGCACTTATCCCCAAAAAGAATTCGACAACGCTTGGGATATGATCTTGACCATTGACGAGCATAGCGGCGCTGGAAGCGGGTGGGGATACTGGACGCAGGCCGAAGTTAACCAGAACAATGAGCAGCAATGGGGCTTCGCACTGGATTGCCAGGACCTGGTAACGACGACTCAGGAACCAGCCGTGGCCACTCTGCTTGGAGCGATGGCCCTGTCGGATACAGACAGCATTGTGGTTTTCAATCCGCTGTCCTGGACGCGGACCGACCTCGTGCGGATTCCGGTCAGCGAAACGCTTTTCACTGAAGATTTTTCGCTAATTGATGCTGTCACTTCTATCAATGTTCCTCATCAGAAGGACGAAGCGACCTCAGAAATTCTTTTCATCGCTGAGAAGATCCCATCTATTGGTTTCAAACGATTTGATATTGTCCATTCTGCCCCACCGGCCCCCTCAACATCGCTTAATGTTGGCAGCAATTTTCTCGAGAATAGCCGCTTTCGTATTGAGATCGATGACAATGGCTATATCAGCAGTATCTACGACAAGCAGTCCCGTAGAGAATTAGTGGATGCTGCTGACCGTTTCGATTTTAATCGTTCGATCGTCGCAACAAATCCCGAGTATTTCCGCGGTAATTCTCGTACGGTGCCGGACCCTGCTGCCGCTGTGTCAACTGCGATGTCCGGGCCCGTGGCAGCCAGCCTTAAAATCACAAACAGTAATCATCCGGTCGCAAAGGCCGAGATTATTCTCTATGAAGGTCTCGGCCGTATCGACATCGTGAACACGGTCGACCGCAACAAGATGGAGCGGGGAACCATTGAGAATAATAGCATCTACTACGGGTTCACTTTTCCATTCAACCTGATAGGGTTCACCGCGAGAATTGAGACGGCTGCCGGCTGGCTTGATCCGGGGATAGATAGCATGCCCGGCTCATACAAGCGCTCGCATGCCCTGCAACATTGTATCGACATCTCGGGAGCCCACTATGGAGTTACCCTTGCCACCCCCGATGTTTATGTTCATAGTTTCAATACGTTCCAGAACCCCCACGGAACGTTTCCTCCCTCTGAACCAACTGTCGTTTCGACCTTCATCCGTAAAAGCGATGAATGCGAACTCAAAGACGGTGCCACAGGCTATGTGATTGCCGAGCCAGGTTCGAATCCACAGTGGGACCTCCGCTATTGCCTTAAACCTCACGCCAGTGCCTTTGATGCTGTCCGCGAGGCGCGCTTTGGCTGGGAGATTTGCACCCCTCTGCTGGCAAAGGAACTGCCTGCTGCAGCTGGCGGGACTCTCACTGCCAATTCACAAAGCTTCTTTTCGGTCGATGCGGCCAACGTTATTATCACCAGCATCAAGAAAGCCAATTTCGGCAATGGATTAATAATTAAGCTTCAGGAAATCGCGAGGAGTCCTTCCACGGAGGTTGTACTAAGTTCGGATTACTTTGATAGGCTGTACAGCGTAAGAGAGACTACGCCGCTGGAAGAAGATATCAGAATTCTATCGCAATCGCTCCAAGAGCAGGTCAGGATTAACCTGAATATCGGGGGCGGAGAAATCCTGTGCCTGCGCCTAAATCTTGAGATTCCCGCTGACTTCGACTAAGACTGTGACCTGGACTTTCTGGACTTTGCTTTGCTGGGGTCACGCTGGTTGGACAGCAATTGCGGCAAATGCAATGGAATAGACATAGATGGGACGCTGATGTACCGAATCATGCTAACATTCACACCAAGCGCTCCGGTCAAAGATATAATTGACAGCATAGAACAATTAAATGACCCAGACTCGATTTCTGTTCAGTATCCATTCGACACATTCGGCC
>CAYGBH010000520.1:0-2742 GCA_964348055.1 uncultured Pirellulales bacterium | reverse complement strand
CGAGCTGTTTAGAAACAAGAACACAAACGCTGTCAGGAATGCATTTTTACACATGGAAATACCTTTCGAATAACAAGATTCATGATATAAAGCTCACGATAATTTCGTTTATAAGGAAAATCCTGAATAAATCAAGAAGCTATTTCCTCCCATTTGAATAACTGCTAATTATCCATCAGGAGTGTATATAAAGCCCCACACTTTAAGGGTAAAAACTAAAAGTTCCCAGGGAAAACAAGGCCCGTTTTTCCGCTGAACAGCCACCGTTGATGTGCCTGTCGGGTCACAGGGAGAAAAGACAGCCTCCGACAACCACCGTCGATGCAAATGTTACTCGCCCCGGAAAATCTTAGAATTTTTCCTGTTTCGAAACGACACTTTCCTGTATAATATTTATGGAACGTCGCGAGGGCTCAGATATGCTTCTTTTTGAAAGAAACGCTGCAGACGGTTCGGCATAACCGTGAGCTTTTTGCAGGGCAAGGAAAGCAGGGTCAAATGACGACATCCGTCTCAGACGGGTGGCCGAGCGGAGGTGTGGGATTTCTAACATCGGCTGCATCTGAGCGACGAGAATGCTTGGCGAGGAGGAAAACATGTTCTTTGTGCGTGGCCAAAGTACGGTAATGTTAATTTTTTTTGAAGGAGGACTATTATGAGCAAAAGATTGATTTATTTAATTTCTTTTGTTTTGGTGCTGAGTCTCGTCAAAGGTGCAGCCAATGCGGATATTACTTCTGCCCTGGTGGCGTACTACCCACTGGACGGTGATGTCATGGACGCGACCGGTAATGGCCACGACGGCACTATTATGGGTGATCCCAAATTTGTACCTGGCATATTCGGCCAAGCCTTGGAGTTCAAGGCTGAGAATCGGGATTATGTAAAAGTTGCAGGTTACATACCCATTAGCGGTGCTGGCGATAGATCTGTAACGGCTTGGATTAAAACGATTAACACTGGGGGCAGCATTGTTTCATGGGGAGTGATACAAGCACAGGGTAAGTGGGTTATCAAATTTTCATCCAAGGGCCAGCTAAGACTTGAAATAGAAGGAGACGCTATTAAGGGCAATACTAGGTTGGCCGATGACGAGTGGCACCATATCGGGGTATCCTTCACAAATGACGGAACGCCGGAATTGGGGGATGTCGTTCTTTACGCCGACGGTGTGCTGCAAAACACTCAACAACGTTCTCTAAGGATTGATACCAGTCCCACGGGAGATTTGGAAATAGGCCGTAACCTCAAGAATGACTCATACTTCCAGGGATTGATTGATGAAGTGAAGATATTTAATATTGGCCTGACTGCGGATGAAATACTCCAGGATATGGAAGCAGGTCCCTCACTCCTCGCGCTTGCCACTAAACCGAGCCCGGCTGACGAAGCCACAGATGTGCCACGGGATGTCATCCTAAACTGGAATCCGCTAAGCTCTGCTGACAAACGCGATGTCTATTTCGGCACTCAGATTGACGATGTCACTGTGGCTGATCGATCTAATCCGCTTGAGGTGCTGGTAAAGCAGAATCATGATCCTAATACCTACGATCCGCCCGGGTTGCTCGATTTCAGCCAAACGTACTACTGGCGTATCGACGAAGTGAATACCCCGGATGATACCATATTCAAGGGCAATGTCTGGCAATTTACGGTCGAGCCGTTTGCGTATCCTATTGCCGGGGACCTGATCACAGCCGCGGCCTCCAGTGTGGACAACAACGATACGGGAGCCGTTAATACAATTAATGGGTCCGGGCTCGACGACAATGACGAACATTCGTCCGATCCAAGTGATATGTGGGTTAGCAATGCCTTTGACCCGAACCAGCCGTGGATTCAATACGAGTTGGGTAAGGTCTACAAATTGAATGAAATGCTGGTGTGGAATCCGGCCGGTCTGGGATTGTTGACCGCTTTGGGTGTCAAAGATGCGCTGATTGAGTATTCGGTTGACGGTAGCGAGTGGAAAACCTTGGACACGGTTGAGTTACCTCAGGCAGCTAAATCATCTGTAGATCTGCAGGGTATTGTGGCCCAAACCATCAAGATTACAGTCCAAAGCAACTGGAGCGGTGGTTTTACCCAGCAGGTCGGTCTGGGCGAAGTTCGCTTCCTGGCCACACCCATGGCAGCCTGGGAGTTGAGTCCGGCCGATGGCACGGCGCTGGCGGATCTAACCGCCGCGTTGAGTTGGCGCGCCGGGCGCCAGGCCGCATCTCATGACATATATATAAGTTCAGACAAGCTGGCGGTGATCGATGGTACTGCTCCGCTTGTGAATGTTACTGAGTCCTCCTATACGGCGGCTCTCGACATGCTGGATACCACCTACTACTGGAAAGTCAACGAGGTCAATGAAGTCGAGGATCCGGCTATCTGGGAAGGCGACGTGTTGAGCTTCTCGACCCCAGCCTATCTGGTCGTGGACGATTTTGAGAGCTACAATGACCTTAACCCCGAAGAACCCGAGAGCAAGAGGATATTTAACGTGTGGATGGATGGATACGGCGACGCGACAAACGGCTCTGTCGTCGGTTATGAGAATTCTCCTTTCTGCGAGAAGACTATCGTTCACAGCGGCGAGCAGTCGATGCCGTTGGCCTACAGCAACACCGGCGGCGCAGCGTATTCAGAGGCCGAACTGCCGCTGAGTCCGCCGCAGAATTGGACGCAAGCCGGCGCTGCGACATTGGTGCTGTACTTCCACGGCGCTGAGGGCAACACCGGGCAGTTGTA
>CAYGBH010000519.1:766-2754 GCA_964348055.1 uncultured Pirellulales bacterium | reverse complement strand
TGCAATAAAAAACCGGAAAAATTGGTAACCGGTCAGTTATTGGTGGGAAGGGGTGGAATTATGACGAGTCGAAGTTGAAAACGGCTTTGTAGATATCGATATCGCCCTGTTCGGCAAGTTTATCCAGGGCAGATTTAAAAGCATTGGTAACATCCGTCGTTCTTTTCTTCAGTGTGTGCAGTACCGTCATGAGAGTTTCACGGGTCTTGGCCCCGGCATCCGATTGAGAGCCAAAACTGAGCTTCCTGGCAATAACAAGCGGACGAAGTTCTCGCTCCGAGAGGTTATTGTCTGCCGGCACATTGCGATCATCGGCCCAATGGTAGAGTCGGCCGGCTTTTTCACGAAATATATCCTGAATCTTCCAAATGGCCGGGTGTCTGGCCTGACGGTTGGCAATATTGATGATCGTGTTTTTAATCTTGGCTGCCTGGCGTTTAAATTGTTGGTCTGTAATATCCAAGGTACGAAGACTTATGGCGTTGGCCAACTGCGGAGCCAATGCTTCGACGAAAGATTTGATTTCCGCGTTTTCCGGAAAGTCCTTTTCCAAATCCCTGACGGTCCGCAGCAGGTGCGCATAACAATACTGAATCGAGCAGGGCATTTTGTTATAACCATTATAGCGGTCCACGACCAGGATTCCCGGCAGAGCTTTGTCACCAAGAACTTCCTTAGGCACACTGGCAGAACGCGTCCTGCGAACCCGGAAGATACTGATATCAGGCGTGCAAAACAACCAAGCATAACCGTTGTTGCCGTCTGTTCGCCAGCCCGTCTCATCAGCATGTTTTACTGGAGAATGGCGATAGTCCTCTATCAATGCCTTGGGGACGTCCTTCAACCTTTTAGCCGACTGGTGCATCGCATCAATGAGGCTGCTATAGCCGATGCCTGTCTGCTTTTCGATCTGACCTAATGTATTGCCATAAATGTAATGCTGGACCGCCACATACGCCAAGAGGCGGTTCGAGTATAAGCATCTGGCCAGAACACCTGGTACTCTGGCACTGATAACTTTCTTGCATTGGGGACAGCGCTTGCGTTGCAGATGATAGACGATCTTTTTGATTTTGACCGGTTGGCAGTCTATTACTGTTCGGGCCCTGGTGCCTTTTTCTTCCAGAGTGCTTCCGCAGTCGGGACAGACATCTCCAACACTGAGCCTCTCGACTTTGTCGGCGTCTTGTTCACAGATACTCGCTCGTCCGTGACCTTTATGGCCTGGTTTGCCTCCACCAGGGTTAGGTTTG
Source organism: uncultured Pirellulales bacterium (assembly GCA_964348055.1). Classification (GTDB taxonomy): domain Bacteria; phylum Planctomycetota; class Phycisphaerae; order Sedimentisphaerales; family Anaerobacaceae; genus JAUXAL01. The sequence goes on along the minus strand of CAYGBH010000519.1, from coordinate 1,501 downwards.
TCTCCGGTTGGACTGTTTGGCTTTACTGGAACCTTCGAAGATGGTGTAGATGAGCCAAAAAAACCTTCCTTAGCCGTTCGCTCCTGATAACGCAGCTTGCTCTTGAGAGAGGTAATTTCTTCTTTGAGCTCGTTAATCTTTTGCTGTTTTATAAAACATTCTTTGCAATATGTCATTTCAGTATCGGCTCGATTATCATATTGGCTTTTGTCATGTCTTATTTATTATCGGGCGATGCTTAGTTTACTCTTGAGAGTTAAATGCGATGGCGACCAATGGGTGGGAGTTTAAATTGAATGAGTCTGAGCAAGGAATTGTTTTCGTGTACAACAAAAGATACTTTTTTCTGAAATCTACCACCCTCAATAGCAGCAGTAGATACTTGTTCTGTAAACGGCCAAAATCCTATTCCTGCGCTGAAAGTAGACGTTCTGGGTCCTTCTGAGATTAAGCACCAACAAAGAATTTCCCCACCCATAACTGACGGATTACTAATTATGAATGGGAATGTGTTTTTGACAGGATTGTGCAGAAATGTCGAAAGGGCAAGGCAATATTTCTCATTTGGGTCAGCTTTTTCGATCTGTTGCAGATGTATCTAAGAAATGGTAGTTAAGTTTATCTATAGAATCTCACAGTGTCCCCCAGCTTTCAATTTTAAGCACCTCACAGGTCTCTTAAACGGTGAACTCGTCTTGAGTGGTAAAATATTTTGTAAAATTCCCTTGACTTTGC
>CAYGBH010000519.1:0-756 GCA_964348055.1 uncultured Pirellulales bacterium | reverse complement strand
AGAATTTCCCCACCCATAACTGACGGACTACACTTTTTTAATGATTTATGTCGAGTATGCAATCATTATTTTGGAGAACCACGACAACAAGGCAGCAGTCAACGCTACCGCATACCCTGGAAAGATAATCCAGGAATCAACATCCAGAATAAGAAAGTAATGGCTAAAGCCGATCAAGTAAGACAAGTGCTCAGAGCTATTGAAAGGTTGAAGAATGAAAACAAAATCGAAAATTAAACAATATACATATCGAGTAATTTGGTCCCAAGAGGACACTCAGTTTGTAGGACTGTGTGCAGAATTCCCAAGCCTAAGCTGGTTGGCTTCTACTCAAGAAAAAGCTTTGGTGGGAATTGTCAAGATGGTAGCCAATACTGTAAAAGATATGGAGATCAATAATGAACCTATACCGGAACCGATTTGTTTACATAAATATAGCGGCAATTTTGTGGTTCGTGTACCACCAGAAGTACATCGTAAACTTGCAATTGAAGCCGCTGAAGAAGAAGTTAGTATAAATCGATTAGTCAGTGCAAAACTATCCAAATAAACATTATAACGAGACTAATTCTAGAAAAGATTTTAATAGCCCACGATATAAGAAGGGGACAATGTCCATCCAACAGGATCTGCAGTATTGTTGACGAATCACACGCACAAAGAACAAAGCAGATGATAGACCAAATGCTAAATGGCAAAACCAAAAATCATTTAGACACACTTTGAACACTGGCGGGCAAATAGAAAAAGGAAAGA
>CAYGBH010000518.1:0-2780 GCA_964348055.1 uncultured Pirellulales bacterium | reverse complement strand
CCCTGGTACTGGCCTATACGATGTATGCCAACGATAACGATAGCCGCATCGTCCGGGGCCATGTAGATAGGGTTAATCTGGATAGTCCTATGTGGGTCTTGCCCCCTATTGACCCAAGCGGCGCATACATTAGCGGCACCCCGCTGCTCGAGGACCGCATTCGCGGCATCAAACGAGGAGCTATGTATCCCTACATAAACGACCCCGAGATGTACCATTGCCCGGGCGACAACCGGTACCAGACGGGTTCCCCGGAGCACCTGCGGATGTATCGCAGCTACATCATCCCGGATGTTCTGTCGGCTGCCAGAAAAGGATTTCATTCCTGGACGGAGGCCCGCTACAAGTACTTTCCCAAGAGGCTGGACGAGATCACGCACGCCAGTCTTAAGTATGTCTTTGTCGAAAGCGAATTCCAAAACCCCAACTTCAACTATGATCACGGCGGCTGGAGTTTCGCTCCCTGGATAGACAATCGATGGGTAGATGCGCTGGCTACTTTCCACAGCAAGTCTGCCACTTTCGGCTTCGCCGACTGCCACGCCGAGAGACATAAGTGGTTCCATAGCGAAACGTGGAGGATCTTTATAGGAGACTTGCCCATATCCACGCTCCAGCCGGACGCGGGTATCAACGAGGATTGGCGGTGGTGCTGGCAGCGCTTCCCTTATATGGACGAATCGGAGAAACCTCGCTAAATCGTTCATCCGGTCATCTCCAATTTTGCCTAACCTCGCCGCGTTTGAAATTGGCCCATTCGACTGCGCTCAGGACAGGCTTTGTTTGGCTTTGTTTTGAATAACGTTCGTTGTTGGTTGTTTGTTGTTCGTTTGAGTTCGTCGGCGGAGGGCCGTCGACCGTATTCACAGACCTCGAATGCCTCGGCATACTTTACCTTTTTGCCCTTCTTCCGGCCGTAAAGCTCAACCAGTTTCGCCCGGTACTTATAGGAGATGTTTCATGGTAGTTTCACTTTCGTGGTCACTTAAGTTTCTTCAGTTCGGACAAGGGGATGCGTGAAATCTGGATATCTTCTTTGTTAACAGAATAGATTACCCAAAGGTCCGCTCCAACAATTACCGAATGCGGGTAGCTACTCCTTTGATTTTGAGTTGCTTCAACCACTGGAAAGTATTGCTCCTTTGGAATCTGGTTATATTATCTTATGGAAGGGAGAGAATTGCAAGCAATAGACCATGTGCACACTATGGGCTGAAATCGAATCGTCCATTAAATCCTCTATGAAGCCAGACCACTGAGCCGAAGGTTTGCTGTCGACTTGTCTACATCGGCCATGGATGAGCTAAGATATATGGTGGAGTGTTGGCGAGTACGTTATAATCACTATCGACCACATTGCACACTTGGATAGGGGTTTGAATCTCTTCAAACTCATTTTTACAATATAATGCCGGCTCGTGCATAAAAACACCTCTTATTACGTGTTCTTCTGAGTGCTGAAGAAGCTGGTCCACCCTCCGACCTCGGTATCGTCGCCGGTATCATCGGCCAGCAGTGCCTGATAATTTTCTATAACCTTCTTGTAGGCGTTGGCATGTTCTTCAATTACGTCCGGCCGATAGTGCTTAAACCATGGGACCTCGAAGACGCGGCGGTTAATATTTTCCGCAACCGGCAGTGTTTCAATGTACTGCTCAATCTTTACGGACTGGTCAAGGTTGGCAATCCGCGTCGGCCTGCCGTGTCCATAAACATCCATTGTCGTGAAAAGCCGATGCTGGTGCAGGGGCTTATTACAGCCGGGATTGCAGGTCGATCCCTCCGCACGAACTGCCTCGCTGAACCTCGACAACGAAAGACCTTCGAGCTCCTCGGTGACATACTTAAAAAGCGGAAGGTACCAGCCGCCCTTGGTGGAACCTGTGTCCTTTCCAGGTCGTATGGGTCTGATTCCGTCAATGTCATTGAGCAGGTCGCAGAAGTAGTTCATCGCCTTGTCGATTTCAGCCATGGCCTGCGGATATAGCTCCAGCTGCACCAGTCCCAAAGCGGAACTTAACTGGTGCATACGATGTTTGAAACCGCCGCTGGGCAACCCTATAAAAGGTTTAAGTTCTTCAAGCGTAATCTCATCGTGACGTATATAGTGCCCAAACAAAAGGGCGCGTTCATAGACCTTTCGGTCGTCGGTAAATAATATTCCTGCCTCACCGACGGCCAATGATTTGCCGCTCATCAGGGAAAAAGCTGCGACCTCGCCGAAGGTGCCGATTTCCTTGCCCTTGCATAAGGCGCCGTGAGCATGGGAACAGTCTTCGAGGATTTTGAGGTTGTGTTTGGCAGCGATTTTCATAATGGCGTCCATATCGGCCGGCATACCGGCATAATGAACCACTACAATGGCTTTCGTTCGTGGAGTTATTCGGTGCTCAATATCTTTGGGGTCGATGCAGATAGTGTCGGGGTCTACATCGGCGAAGACCGGCGTGGCGCCGAGCGTGTAAGCCTGTGCAACAGAGGCCCAATAAGTAAGACTCGGTGCGATGACTTCGTGGCCGACGCCAATACCCAAACCGTACATGGCACCCAGGATGGCAGCGGTCCCGTTATGATACGCCAGAGCATACTTTCTACCCAGCGCCTGGGCGTATTTTTTCTCAAATTCCTTTGTTACTTCAAAGCCGGACATCTGCCCTGCCCGCAAAACTTTCAAGACCGCCTGCTCATGCTTCTTAGTGATAACAGGCCACCTGAATATGTCCCTCTGCTCCGACTTCACTGTCTTTTCACCGCCGAATAACGCTAATTTATCTTTCATG
>CAYGBH010000517.1:0-2788 GCA_964348055.1 uncultured Pirellulales bacterium | reverse complement strand
CCATAGATTGCACGAAAAGCGTGATCACGAATGTACTCAAATTCGGTAATCTGGTCACGGTGTAATCCCATTTCCCAGTCCCAGTCGCCTCTGGTGGTGTGCTGGCAGCTTTCCTCGGTGAACTGCAGTGCCCAGGGGCAATCCGGAAAACGCGTAAGTTTGGCGGTTTTGACGGAATACCACTGGACCGATGCACCCAGAGTCATTTTGTCGGGCTCTTGCGGCGCCAGTGACTCGCCGGTTTGGCCCCTGCCTTCACGTCCCATCCGGTATTCGGCGCCGGCGAGATAGCCGACGTTACCGTCACCGGTGCAATCAGCAAACAGTTGGGCGGCAAATCGCAGTTCCTTACCGTTTCGAATGTGTTTAGCGATGACCACCGAAATCTCATCGCCCTGCTTTTCGACCTTGAACACATGCATATTGAGGAACAGGTGAATGTTCTTCTCGGCTCCGACGACTCGAAGCTTTCTCTGGTCGTTGTAGTTTGCGGCCGGCTGGGCATTTCCCCTCTTTCCCGAATCGAGTTCCTTGACTATATTTCCGAGAGCTGGATAAGGCGGAAAGTTAATTTCGCCTCCGAGATGTACACGGACATCGGAGCTGTTATTGCCGCCAAGAATGGGCCGGTTCTGTATCAATGCCACTTGCAGTCCCAGTCGGGCTGCCGAGATAGACGTGCACGTACCGGCAATACCGCCGCCGACCACGACCAGGTCGAAATGGCCAGCCTCTTCCGGCTCGTCAGGTAGCCCAAGCATCTTCCGCCGGAAGATCGCCATTCGCTGGCCCTTATTTGGTGGGATCCGGTCGGTATCAGTAGTAAAGACAATTGCATCGCACCGACCTTCAAAACCGGTCAGATCGTGCAGTGCGATTGTCACCTGCTTGTTCGTAATCTCGACTGCTCCGCCATCCTGCCAGTGCCAATCCGTACCTTCGGTGCCGAAGATGGTTCTAAGTGCCACACCGTTGATGAGCAGTTGGAACCTGCCCGGTGCCGCCGGCGCTTTCCACGGGGCCACCCAGTTGCGTGTGCGCACCCATACGCGGTACTTGCCCGTGGTTGGAAACTGAACCTTTGTTATGGCATCTTTGACCGGCTCACCCAAACCGTGAGCCAAAAGAAACGGTGAGCCCATCTGGTCCATAAACTGCTGGTCGACGACCCAACCGCCAAGATTCTCAAAACTCTCAGCCTCGACCAGAATGGTCTCACTGGTCCTTTCCACCATTTTCGGAGGAGTGAATTCCCCATTCCATTCGTACGATACTCCTCCCATAACTCTGTCAAATACCCTATCACCTGGCCGCATTCCGATCTTGTCAAGTTCAAATTCCTTTGGGTCCACAGGTTCGTTTACCATCTCATTCGTCAATACGGCTTCTCTTGTGGATACGTATCTTGAGGCTTTGCGTTTGTCTTTATAGGTAAGAGCCACCTTTTTCATTACAAAAACATCTGCAATCCTTTCGTAGTCTAATTTCCAATGACTCTCGCTGACTCGGCTCGAGTTAAAAAACTCCCTTAGACAACATCCTTTTGATAAATCAAATACAAACCGCGTTATGATTCTCCCGTAATGTCCACGGTCGTTGTCGGTCTCAACAGTAACAATATCTCCTTCGCGCGTAATACTTCCATTGGATTTCATTTTGCCCCCTAACTGATGATAGTATCGCAGTTGTTCTATAAGTCCTGGATAAATCTCCTTTGTCAAAATGTGAATGGGATCAAATACGTTGCTTTGGAAATTTCTCGGCCATCGGCCGGACGGGATGATAAGTAGATTTCGCCGGCCCTTCTCCACTTCAGGGAATGTTAACCGGTAGTCATATTCACCTTTAATAATGCCTGAGTCGCGCTCTTGTGGCAGTGGGTTCGTTTTGCCTTCTAACGTCTGTGTTCCTTTAACTCTTTCACAATACCATCGAATGGCGTCCTGATCTCGATCAAGCAAGAATTCATTTTGGCTTTCCCATTGTCGCTGGCCCCAATCAGTTGAGGGTATCGCCGTATGGAAACCCTTCAGAGTTACTTTTGCCTTCCATGTCCTCAATGCTTCGAGATTGGCTTCATATCCATCTGCGATTATCTTTAGAAGTTCAATGTCACCTTCCATATCAGCAAACAATGGTTGTACAAGAATCAACGGGGAAACCATAGTCAAAAAAGCTGTTGTATAAAAGACACGCATTTTCTTTTCCATCGTTACCTCCCGGATTTGGGGTTTCTAAGAGTCATTTAGCTTGACGGGATATTTCTGCCAGGGCACTGCGCCAGCTTCGATGATGTGATTACGAAGGGCGGTGAAGAGTCTCTGATACATTCTGTGCTTTCTGTCCAAGGGATGGTTTTCCTGTGGGTCGTCTTTTAGGTTGTAGAGTTGCAACGGCTCAAATGGACTATTCTGCAGAAGTTTGTAGTCGCCGTGGCGGGCGGCATAATAAGCCCTGCCGCCGTAGCCGCCGCCTTCGCGTCGCACCCAGAACAGAAAGCGATCTTCGGCGGATTGGTGCTGACCCAGTAGTGTTGGTAGGATGCTTCGGCCATTGACCTCGTAATCCAGGGCAGCGCCGGCTGCTTCGCAAATGGTCGGGAACAGGTCCATAGTCAGCGCAATACGGTCGCTGCGAGAGCTGGGCCTGATTTTGCCTGGCCAGACCGCGCACATCGGAACTCGGATGCCGCCCTCGTACATATCCTGCTTGCCACCTCTGAGTGGGCCGTTGTTGGCGCCGACGCGAAGCTGGCCGCCGTTGTCGGAAGTGAAAATAACCAGCGTGT
>CAYGBH010000516.1:0-2791 GCA_964348055.1 uncultured Pirellulales bacterium | reverse complement strand
TCGCTTACCACGAGGCGCACAACACACAATACAACCCGCTGAAAGTCATTGATGCCCAGTTCAATGAGCTTAAAGCGGGCATTATTGAGAAAATAAAACTGTTCGGCAGCGCAGGAAAGGCCTGACACCTATGCCTGTGACTACCTGCGCAGGCAAACATAGGTGCAGGCAGAGGAGAACAGACAATGGCTCATGCAATCGTCATGCCGCAGGTGGGGCAGGACATAAAAACAGGCGCTATCGTCGAGTGGTGTGTAAAAGAAAATGACTATGTGAATAAAGGCGATATCGTCGCAATAGTCGAATCTGATAAGGCAACGTTTGAGGTCGAAGCATATGAGTCAGGCGTGTTACTTAAAATTCTGTATGATGCAGGTGCCGAGGTGCCGGTGCTTGACCCTATTGCGTATATCGGAGAACCCGGAGAAAATATAGAAGAGTTGGAATCAGCAGGTGCAACCACTAAAGAAGCGATTGAAATAACACCTTCGCAAGAGGCGAAAATTGAAAAAGAGACAAAACTTCACCCCAAATCCAAGGCCGCTGTATCACCTGCAGCGAAACGCGTCTCTCGAGAATACGGCATTGATTTAAGCAAAATAAAAGGCAGCGGGCCGGATGGGCGGATACTTAAACAAGATGTTCTAACAGCGATATCTTCCATTGCTCCTGATATTCAGGAACAACCCGATAGACAACACACAAAGGGGACTTTAATGAAAGCCATTATTTTCGATTGTGACGGGGTTCTGGCTGATACCGAACGAGATGGCCACAGAGTTGCTTTCAACAAGGCATTTGAGAAAAAAGGATGCGCGACAGAGTGGGGTGTTGAACTGTACGGAAAACTGTTAGAAGTTTCCGGCGGCAAAGAACGCATGAGACACTACTTCGACAGCCATGGTTGGCCCATCGACATTGAGGATAAGGATGCCTTTATCAAAGAGCTGCATAAACTCAAAACGGACTTTTTTATGCAAATCATTGAATCAGGAGAACTGCCTTTACGTCCCGGCGTGGCAAGACTGATAGACGAGGCTATTGCCGCGGATGTCACTTTGGCCGTTTGCTCTACCTCCCACGAGCGGGCTGTCAATCTCGTAGCAGAGAAGCTGCTCGGTTCGGAGAGAAAGGCTCGATTCAGTGCGATTTTAGCTGGAGATGTTGTGTCAAAGAAAAAGCCCGACCCTGAAATATACAACCTGGTTTCAGAGAGACTGGGGCTTGAACCCTCCGAGTGCGTCGTGATAGAAGACAACCGTAACGGTCTGCTTGCGGCGAAAGCCGCAGGCATGTATTGCGTTATCACAACTAACGGCTATACAAAGGACGAGGATTTTACAGAGGCAGACCTCGTGGTCTCCGAACTGGGCGACCCACCAAATATTCAGGTAACCCTGGAGAATATTAGAAATATCGTTGAGAAGAACTGCCTACCATAGGCGAGTATGGCCACGGCCGGCACAGCCGGCCATCGGAGAAAAATTATGAAAATATTTTTGGACACAAGTGATGCCGAAGCTGTACGTAAAGCATATGACACAGGCCTGATAGACGGCGTGACAACCAATCCAAGCTATATTGCAAAGACAGGAAGAAAGTTCAGGGATGTTGTCAAGGAGATATGTTCTATCGTCCCCGGACCCATCAGTGCAGAAGCCGTAGCTGAGAGCACCGACGGTTTGGTCGAAGAAGCTCAAGAAATATCTGCCATTGCACCGAATATCGTAGTCAAAATACCTATGACGATTGAGGGAATGAAGGCTGTAGCTATTCTTGAGAAGGAAAAGAACATAAAGACAAACGTTACGATGACTTTTTCTTCGACCCAGGCCTTCCTGGCCATGAAAGCCGGTGCTAGTTTTGTCAGCATCGTTTTGAGCCGGCTCGATGCGGTGGCGAACGAAAGCTATATCCTTGTGGAAGATGCTGTCACTATCAAAAATAACTACGGTTTCGACTCGGAAATAATCGCAGGGAGTATGAAGACGCAGAATCATATTCTTGCCTGCCTGCGGGCCGGTGTCGACATAGCAACGTTGAATCCTGACCTTTTCTTCCAGATGTTCAAACACCCACTCACGGACGCAGGATTGGCGCAATTCACGAAGGATTGGCAAAAGGTGCCAAAGTAAATTATGAAAAAGACAATACTTGCCTTCGGTGAAGTACTCTGGGACATGCTGCCTTCATGTACCGTTCTCGGCGGGGCCCCCTTTAATTTCGCCTACAGGGCGAATTCGCTCGGTGATATGGGTCTTATGATAAGCCGGCTCGGTAGGGATGAGCTTGGCCGCAAAGCACACGACCAAATCGTTCGACTGGGCCTGGACACAAGATTTATCCAGTGGGACGACGAATTCCCCACAGGTACGGTTGAAGTCAGTTTCGACGAACAGAACAACCCGGACTACTTCATCACGCCACAGGTAGCGTATGACCAGATTGAACTAACTGAACCACTTGTTGGAGTCGCCTCGACTGCCGATTGTCTGTGTTTCGGAACGCTATCTCAAAGACTCGGAAGGTCGGGTAAGACCATCGAGCAGCTTCTAAACAGAACAAGCAAGGGCCTGAAACTTTTGGATATTAACCTGCGAAAAGCCTGCTACAATTTGGAAATAGTCACTTTCTCTTTACAAGAAGCAGATAACCTCAAATTGAACGAAGATGAGGCCGGCCAGCTCGGTCTGATGTTAGGCATTCGACATGGGAGTATTCCAGAATTTTGTGGAGAAATGTTAGATAGGTGGTCTCTCCGACATTGCGTGGTAACGCTCGGCGAAAAGGG
>CAYGBH010000515.1:0-2821 GCA_964348055.1 uncultured Pirellulales bacterium | reverse complement strand
TGGGAAAGTATTACAAACATCCTCCTGGGTTTTATTGTGACCCCATTACTGATGAGTTCTTCAAGGTCAAGTTTCAGGCTTTTGGTCACTATGTATGGTTCATTTGGATTCTGTGAAACCTCCAGGGCTCTTGTGACAAGGGGAAGATTCAACAATGATAAGCTTCGCATACGGAGCCCATTTTGATACAGTCGCCTCTTCACCGCCCTGGCAAGCTCAGGTGGTAATGCCTCGTCCGGCAGGTAAACATTAACAATGCCATGAATGGGATGGTCTGCTTGATAGACGATTACATCCTCTATACTCCTGATTGCTTCCCCTATCAGACATTCACTTGTCAGCGACATTGTATGGTCCTTTGTTTTATCCTTTGATGCCTTGTTCAATCAGCCATCCTTCACATAAAGCCTTTGTCCTTTCTGGCTATTTTAGTCTTTTCCGGATGCAAATCACAATGAAAAAATTAGCTATGGCAAGAGGGCTATTTGTTAGCTTATCAGCCAAAATAAATGTATAATCTACAGAAGAGGTGGTTTGAATCCATTAGACGCATTGAAGGCCTATAATTGGGCATGGCTCGTTTTAGGTACATGGAGTGGTTATGTCAGATGTTCCTATCGCTATACCTGACGGCTACGAGATACTGAAGACTATTAGTGCTTCTAAATTAGTAGGTGAATATATTGCGCGCCACAAGGCTGACGGTGTCCTTGTCAGGCTTAAGATATTCAACTTCACTCAAACCACCAGCGCCACCACTCGAAGACATTTGCGGGAACACCTGCGATGTGATATTACCTTCATGGAGGAGCTTACATGCCCCGGTGTCATACGTATCTTTGATTACAGTGATACGAAAGACCTATTTTGGATTGCAACTCAACCCGCCGAAGTTGATAGACTCTCAAGATGCTTTGACTTTCTTGCGTCTGAGTCCTTTCAGTTTCGAAAAGGATTGGTTCATCAATTTTTAGCCAGCCTTCAGTTAATCCACAACAGCCATGTAGTCCACCGGAATCTCTCTGGAGAAGCTGTTTTTTTGAGCTCCGAAAAGCAAGTATACATCGGAGATTTTGGGGTTGCCAGCTATGTCACCGATCAGCCAACCACTAGTCAGGACACTTCCTCGGTTACCGCTGCTGGCTACCAGCCTCCCGAAGTAAGGGACGCTAAAACGTTCACTTGTGATGTGAGTTGCGACGTTTTCTCTGCCGGTCTGCTGGTATTTGAAATCCTTTCAGCGGCTCCATTACCGAAAGATAAACCCGATGAAGTGCACGAAGCATTCTGCGCTCGCTTAAACAACCTGGTATCCAGAGAAATTATCGGTGCCCATACCGCAGAAGTAATCCTCAAAGCCGTAAATCCCTCACGTGAAAAACGTTGGCCGACCATAGAAGACTTTGCCAATACCCTTGAAGAGACCCTGCAGGACGAATCGACCCGAAGCTCAATACCAGTTGACCCGGCTGCAACAATCGCGATAAGCGAGCCCGCAAAATCGTTGGAGACAGTTCCTGTGCAACCCAGCGCTGAGATGGTTCAAAAACCATCTCAGCCCCCAAAGACCACAACAGGAACCGGCGACAGCATAACACCCTTGGACGCATCACATGAGATATGGAACAATCGCTATGAAATAATAGAAAAAATCGGCGAGGGCGGGCAAGCCATTGTTTATAAAGCCTATGACCACCTCACTAATGAGGAGATTGCAATTAAAACAATATGGTCCCGCCATCGCGAAGACAGATCAGCTATTAACCGCCTCAAACAGGGGGCAATGATAGCCAGAAGTCTTACGCACCGCCATATCATAAAGACCTACAGCGTAGAACAGCGAATCGACGCCGATGCTTTCGGCAAGTATGTTTTCATATGTATGGAGCTGATAAGGAGCCGACTGGAGCTTGGACATGTCATCGACTCCCGTCATATCTCTGAGCAGAAAATTCAGGTTGATGAGGTCCTTCATATAACTCGCCAGCTACTTGATGCACTGAAGTATGCCCACGAATACACAATCCACAGGGACATTAAACCCGGCAATATCATGTTAGTCCCCCGCAGTGAGCAGGCCGAGACTGATAGCTCCGACCTTACGAAATTCGATATCAGGCTCATAGACTTCGGAATTGCAAAGGTACTGAGCCAAAAACATATCGATGTTACCGGCAAGGGATTCAGGTCCGCTCATTACGGAGCCCCCGAACTGGCAGACGCCAAGACGGGAGTGGACGCCAGAGCAGATGTTTACAGCGTTGGCGTCATTATGTACCAGATGCTCACCAACAAGATCCCTCGCAAAGGCTCTCCGCCGGCCAATAAAGTTAACAAAGATGTCTCTGCGGCGCTGGCAAAGGTCATTGATAAGGCCGTAAACGCTGACAGGGAAAAACGTTTCAAAACCGTTTCGGAATTCGCAAAAGAAATCGACAGGGCGGTCAGCAAATTCAGCTGGGTGCGCAAAGCAGTGAAAGTAGCAGCCATACTGCTCATTAGTGTTTGCACGGTTGCTACAGCAAAATATTTTATACCTGAGCCGGACCGTTTAGCGGTCCAGCAAAGTATGGAACTTCTACAAAACAGAAGTCCTAACACAGAAATTGCTTCATTAGCTAATGAAGCAATTGTGAGATACTCTGATATTGAAGGTTACAATTCGTACGATAGCCTTAGACAGACTGCTCTTGAGGGCCTCAAGACTGCTGAGGATCTCGGTACCGACACATTCAAACGAAGCTATCCGCCATGGAAAGAACAGGAACAAGTCTGGTTCGAGATCGCTCCTGCGATTGAGAAGGTCGAAAGTATCGCTCAG
>CAYGBH010000514.1:0-2821 GCA_964348055.1 uncultured Pirellulales bacterium | reverse complement strand
TATCAGGTCGGTGCCGGTAAAATGGTTGACAAAGGGACGCATGCGCGAGTTGTACATAGTATCGGTCAGGTCACGCATCAGAAGCACGTTCTTGCCGTATCTGGCCATATTGCGCAGGCCGAAGGGCCGACCGAGCACGCACATGTTGGTGTGTACACCCATGAGGATAACAGTGTCGATGCCGCGATGTTCCAGCAGATTCCAGATTTCGACGCCCGAGTCGCTGATGGCGTCCTGGTCGCGGATTTGGAGTGTATTGATCTGCTTGCGCCATGGAGAGCCCTTTTTACACTTTGGCTGGCAGTCACAGCCGCCGTCGGACTGGTCGATGGGGTACACAGTTTTCTCGGCCTCATCAATCCATTTGCACCATTTGGCGATATCGCTGGGCAGGTTCGCCGCCTTCGATGCGTTCTGAGCACGCTTGCGGGCCGGGTGGTCCTCGTAGTACTCGACCGTACCGCTGGGCGCGTGGATAATTAACACGCCTTTGTCACGCGCTATGGCGATAACTTTGTTCATTCGCGGCGCCAGCTCCGCGACCCGGCGAGTCGCGCCCCTGCACCAGTGTTTGTTCCACATATCGCAGATGATGATAGCGGTCTGCGACGGCTCCGGCTCCAACTTATTATACAACACCATGAGTTCGCCGCCGCCCTCGGGTATCTCAGCCCGACGACGGGCGGTGAGCATCAGGGTGTCTTGGCTTGCTGCAGCAAAATTGCTCAGCAGCAAACCGGCCAGCAGCAAAGATACTATACTCATAACTTTAGGTTTACCAATACTCATGCCAATTGCCTCCAAACAAGTGTAATTTGTTTTTCCCGCGAAGTTTCAACTGTTATAGCAGGGCCAGCCAGCCTCCATCGACGTACACGATCTGTCCGGTGATAAAATCGCCGGCACCTGACGCCAGCAAAACTGCTGTTCCAACCAGGTCCTCGGGCTGACCCCACCTGGCAAGCGGCGTTTTTGAAAGGACCCATTTGTTAAAATCCTCGTCGGACCAAAGTGGTTCGGTAAGCTCGGTGGCGATGTAGCCCGGCCCGATGGCGTTGACATTGATGTTGTATTTTGCCCATTCCACCGCCAGCGATTTTGTCAGCATAAGCAAACCGCCTTTGCTGCTTGCGTACGGCGCATTTGTGGGCCGAGCACCATGGCACAACAGTGAGCCGATATTGATAATCTTACCGCCTTTACCGGCCCGCCTTCGATGGCGAAAAAAGGCCTGTGACATTACAAATGCAGCAGTCAGATTTAACTCAATGACCCGGTTCCAGGTCTTGGCGTCAACGTCTTCAGCCGGGGTTCGCACGGTCGTCCCGGCACAATTTACAAGAACATCTATAGCCGCCGTTTGGGTGATTATATTCTCGAAAAGGGCCTCTATCGCTTTCGTATCTGCGAGGTCAAATGAAAAGGCCCACACCTTCCTGTCGGTGTCAGCTTGAATCTGCCGCCTTGCAGCTTCGAGCCGCTTTTTGTCCCGTGCTATTATGGCAACGTCGGCCCTGTGTTCGGCCAGACCTTTTGCCACTGCAAAGCCGATACCTCTGCTGCCTCCGGTAACCAGAGCCGTTTTCCCCGACAAACTGAAAAGCGCGCTTCCCATACCTTCCTAATAAAACAGAAAAGCTATCAAATAGCAAGGCGCAAAGCTGCAATTCCATGTTTAGAACTGTATCGAGCCAGGCGTTCTACGGGGGTTTCGGTTCAATATGCATCACGCGATACGCAATACAAAACTCAATAATCATTAAAAAGGGCCTATACCGATTGATTCGGTATAGGCCCCATATTGATGTCCGCTTATGGCAGACTTAGTCTGCGCCAAGCCAACACTATTGTGCCGGCTAACTGCATCTTTGGCCTCATCTACCAGGGCCGGTTGCTCCGCAACCTTACTGATACTCTATATGCAGCAGCGCCGCATCGTCGCCTGGCCCAGCCTCGGCACATCGAACGCCCAGGGATGGATTGGCTGGATCGTCTCTAAATATCAAGACTATCGCGCCGCCAGCCCAGCCATTCTGGTTGACTATCTCCTGGATAATAGGGGCGATGCTCGGGGTCGTCTGGTCAGGACCCTGGTCGCCCGCGGTAGTCCAATTCGGCACACTCCACTGCACCTGCGCCGTCGTTTTCGGCCTGCTGCTAATGTCATTTACAGCTGCACTAAACGTAGCGGGATTGGGAGACAGTTCACCCTCGATGATAAGATTAACCGGCTGTGTGCCGCCTTTGGTCTCATCGACCTTGAACTGCAACCACGCGTTGGTAACGGTCGCGCCCGTGGGAACGGCTATACCCGTAAAGCGCAAACCTACTATTTGCGGGTTCCCCTGACCCGTGTTTTCATAGGGCATCTCAAGGTCGCTGCTGCCTAAATCTATACCACCGGCCGAGAGGTTCTCTTCAGCATCATCACTGTCGGAAGTGATCCTCCACTCATTAACAGGCGCAGGAGCCACTGCATACAGCCCAATGTCGTCAAAATACAATGTACCAGCGGCGCCATTGCCGTCAATCCCAAGAGCCAGCTTCGTGACATTCTGCAGACCCGTGCCAACTGATGCAAGGTCAATATTCCATACTTGCCACGATGATAGCGCTAAGTTGCTGGCCAGGCCATCGTACGCAACCTTGGTACCGTTGATTTTCGCATACAACTGGCCGGTGTTCCCCGCGTTGCCGTGGAAGTACAGCGCCAATGTTTGAACGCCGCTCGCGGTCCAATCCTGCGCCGGCGTCAGTGTCAGCTCTGCCTCTGAATATGCTGCGCCGCCGGTGTTGCTGTAGAAGAACGGCATCGACTGCT
>CAYGBH010000513.1:0-2828 GCA_964348055.1 uncultured Pirellulales bacterium | reverse complement strand
ATAAGAACTGGTGAGTCATATCGCTTACGAGTCGGATGCTAACACCGGTCATCTTTGAATCTTTCCGGAGTTATCTTCTCCACTCCCACACACTCTCCCTTATCTCTGGGCCTATTTACAGGCGAATCGGCATCGTGACCTCGCTTTCCACAACGGCTCTACTTTAACGGTCGCTTATGAGAAGCTTGGCAGTTCGGATACAAAGACATACGAAGCATTTGAAATGAAGCGACCTTCTATAATTTTGGTATTGAAAAAATCGAGATTTGATGTTAATAATACTGTGTATGTTAAGTTCATGAGTTAGAAGGAGAGAATGTATGAAAGGTGGAAAACAGGTGAACCGTCGCGGTTTTATGAGAATTGCCGGCGGAGTTGCAGCCGCGAGTATTCTACCCAGTACGGTTCTGGGCCGCTACAGACGCGTGCCACCGAGTGAGACGATTCAGATTGCCGGCATTGGTGTCGGGGGCGTTGGGCATAATCAAATACGCAGTATCAGCAAACAACCGGGCACAAAGATCGTTGCCCTTTGCGATGTCGATGATGTCTATGCGAATAGGACCTACAAAATCTTTCCTGAGGCAAGACAATATCGCGACTACCGTGAGATGTTGGCTGCCGAAGGCAACAAAATCGATGCGGTCTACTGCGGGACGCCCGATCATACTCATGCAGTGATCAGTCTGGCAGCCCTGAGAAAAGGCAAGCACGTATGCTGTGTTAAACCACTGACCCGGACCATTCATGAGGAGCGCATTCTAAGCCGGGCGGCACGGGAAGCCGGCGTTGCCACGCAGGTTACCGCCTCGTCGAATACCACAGATGCGGTTTGCCAACTCTGTGAAATGATCTGGGAGGGTGCCATTGGTGAAGTGCGGGAGGCGCATGTCTGGTCCAATCGGCCACTGTGGCCCCAGGGAATGCTCCGCCCGCCGGGACAAGACCGGATTCCTAAGACCCTCGACTGGGACCTGTGGATTGGCCCGGCGCCAATGCGGCCCTTTGTATCACAGTGGCGCGACGGCGACCTGGCACTGCGCCAGGTAAAGGCCAGCAGAAGACCACGCCCAGCGGTATACCATCCGTGGAACTTCCGCGGCTGGTGGGACTTCGGTACAGGCGCTTTGGGTGACATGGGATGTCATCATTTCAACCACGTATTCAAGGCCCTGAAGCTGCGTTATCCGGTCAGCATCAGTGCCAGCGCCAGCAAGGTCTTTGAGGAAACCGCGCCTCTGGCATCAATTGTAACCTATGACTTCCCTGCCCGTGAAGGCATGCCGCCGTTGCGGCTTCACTGGTATGACGGCGGCCTGAAGCCTCCGCGGCCGGCGGAGCTGGAGTCCGGACGGGAATTGCCCGCATCAGGCAACATGTATATCGGAGACAAGGGGACCATACTGGGCAACCGAATCATCCCCGAATCCAAGAGGAAGGCCTACAAAATCCCACCCAGGAGCCTCAAACGCAGATCCGGGACCTGGGGTGAGTGGGTCGAGGCCATCCGAGGTGGTGAGCCGGCCAGTTGTAACTTTGACTGGGCCGGCATTCTGACCGAAGCTGTGCTGTTGGGCAATATTGCGATTCGTACAGGCGTCAAGCTCGACTGGGATGCGGAGAGCATGAGATTCACAAATAATGATGAGGCGAATGAATACATCAAGGCATCATATAGGTCTGGGTGGACTCTGTAGCGCAGGTGAAGTTATATACTTAGAGAAACAATAGTTGTAATATGGATAAACGAAGAGGATTCACACTCATAGAACTCTTAGTGGTAATTGCCATTATTGCGATATTGATGGCGATATTGATGCCGGCATTGCATAGAGCAAGAGAACAGGGCAGGCGTGCGGTTTGTCTTGGCAACCTCAAGCAGTTGGCACTTGCATGGATAGCGTATGCGGATGATAACGATGACAAGCTTGTTAACGGCGCTGCAGGTTGGGATAGAGGCCCCACTGATGCGAGACACCCGAATGAGAAGCCCTGGGTGGGGGCGTGTTGGGCTCCCGGTTACGCAGCTGGAGAGCAATTACCAGTGGAGGACCAAATTCGAGAAATCAAAGCTGGAGCATTATGGCCATATTGCAAGAACCTAAAGCTTTACAGCTGCCCAACTGGTTACAGGGGAGAGATGCTGGCTTATGCTATTGTGCATTCTATGAATGGTAATCCTCCGGCGGGAACGTACCGCGAGGTAGGAGGCAGGCGGGTGCCAAAAATCGAGGATGGGGTGTGTTTATGGATTAAAGATAGGATGCAGATTCGTAACCCAGCCCCGGCCTACAGAGTAGTTTTTGTTGATGAAGGTTGGGCTACTTCATACAGTTATGCCGTTCACTATGTGCAGGAGACATGGTGGGACGATCCAACAGTTCGACATGGTGACGGGACGACCTTTTCTTATGCGGATGGCCACAGTGAATACTGGAAATGGAAAGGGATCGACACGATAAAGATGGGCAGGGATAGGGACCGGAATCATCCCGGTAACTACACGCCCGAGACCGCCGATGGCTTCAAGGACTTGTACAGGCTGCAGAAGGCTACCTTTGGGAGATTAGGTTATCAACCGAGTCATTAGTAAGTGCGGTTTTCGATCAAAATCTTTCTATTGGAGTCACCGACCTAACAGACAAACGACCCGTTATCAAACTCGTGAGTGTCTGCCCCTCTAAACTGTCTTTTCTTGCGAAAACAAAACGGGGCCTATACCGAATCAATCAGTATAGGCCCCGAATTGATGAAAATCCATCCCGATGATTCAGCTTCAAGCCACGAATCCGTTAGTCCGGCGTAATCCACACCGTCTTCATGAATGT
>CAYGBH010000512.1:0-2833 GCA_964348055.1 uncultured Pirellulales bacterium | reverse complement strand
GTTTCGATTATCCTGAAATACGCAGAAAAAACCGGGCAGGAACTGCCGTTGTCGAGGGTGCACCTGGACGTGCTGGAGTCGGCGATCGCAGCAGGCGAAGGAGATTTGGACAACTCGGCGGTTATTCGCGAGATTAAACGCAGAAAAAATCCCTAACGGCCTTGACAGGGCCCTGGAACTGGGCAACAATGTGGCCGATTTGCCTCGTTTCGCAATTTCGCGTAGGGGCAACCCTTCGTGGTTGACCTGAGGGCAGTCCGCAGGATGCCTTACGGCGGCATATGGGCCTGCCCCTACGGGTATTCGCCTTCGGCGGGCGAAATTTTTCAGATCGAACGGATTTAGGAGAAGAAAAACATGGCGCCAAACGAAACAGAACAAAGCTCGATGACCCCTCCGGCAGGCCAGGAGCAACAAGTGATGCACATGAATCCGCGTATCGAAAAGGACCGTCAAATGATATTGGATGCGCAGAAGAAAGGCAAGGGAGCTGTTTTTAAGACATACGTTAGGTTATCGGGTCCCGGCTGGCTGCAGAGCGGCATCACCTTGGGCGGCGGCTCGCTGTCGTCGAGTTTGTATCTGGGCGTGCTGGTTGGCTTTAGTTTTATGTGGCTCCAGCCGCTGGCCATGATATTGGGCATCATTATGCTAAGCGCCATCGCATATGTAACACTCTCTGCCGGCGAGCGCCCCCTGCATGCAATTAACAAACATGTCAACCCCGTCCTTGGCTGGGGCTGGCTCATAGCTTCGATGATGGCGAATCTTGTCTGGTCACTGCCTCAGTTCGCCCTGGGAACCGCCGCATTGCGACAGAACATTCTGCCCGGCCTGCTCGGGCCGCCTATGGCGGAAATACCCAGTAAAATGATCGCCGGTGCAATCTTTCTCGCAATCTGTCTGACTGTTACCATGACCTACGGCGCCGGCGGCAAGGGTGTCAAGATATTCGAAATCCTGATTAAGACAATCGTCAGCATGATTGTGCTGTGCTTCATCGGTGTTGTCGTCAAGCTCAGCATCGAAGGAAAGATTTTCTGGAGTGAAATTCTAAGCGGCCTGATTCCCGACCTGAGCCTGTTCGTCAAACCGACCGACATAATAATGCCTCACATACAAAAAGTGGCCGAACAGTTCCAGCCTTTCTGGACCAACATGATTGTAGGCCAGCAGCGCGATGTTATGATAAGCGCCGCGGCAACGGCGGTAGGTATCAATATGACCTTCCTGCTGCCATACTCGATGCTCCGCAAAGGCTGGGACAAATATTTCCGCGGCCTTGCTATCTTTGATCTGTCAACCGGATTGTTCATCCCGTTTATTATTGCAACAGGATGTGTTGTGATCGCTTCAAGCAGCCAGTTCCATGGTCAGCCGGCAGAGGGTTTTGTCGCTGCCGAGCCTGGCGGTGAAATAACCGGTGAGCCCGCGAGCAACCTCGTCGGCCCCTACAAGGGACTTCTTTCAAGCAGGCTCAAATTCCAAATCGGCGCCGAGGAATTCGCCAAGCTCACCGACGAACAGGTACAGCAAAGGTCGCAGGCCCTGCCCTGGGCGGACAAGAGAATGGCGGCTATCCTGGTCAAGCGTGATGCCTTCAACCTGGCCGACACGCTGACTCCGCTGACAGGCCCTGTTATTGCCCAGTACGTATTTGGCCTGGGCGTTATTGGGATGGCCATGAGCGCCGCTACTATGCTGATGACAATCAACGGGCTTTGCTTCTGCGAGCTTTTGGGCAGGCCGCCGAGGGGCTGGACTCAGAGGATTGGAAGCCTGATGGTATCGGTCGGAGCGCTCGGACCATTCTTCTGGAAAGACGCCGCTCCTTATCTGGCGGTGCCGACATCGGTCTTCGCGATGGTGTTGTTGCCCATTGCATACTTCGCGTTCTTCCTGCTGATGAACCAGAAGAGTTTCCTTGGCGAGAATATGCCCATCGGGGGTAAACGCATCCTCTGGAATGTCCTTATGGCACTGGCAGCCGGCGCCGCTTCATTCGGAAGCGTCTGGAGTCTCTGGTCGAAGCTGCAGTGGAAAGGAATCGGACTGCTCGCCAGCTTTATCGTTCTCTGCATTGTCGTGCATTTCGCCCGCCAAAAGCCCAAGACGGCATGAGACACGAGCAATGGGACAAGCTGTTGGCTGTTATTAACGGCGAACCGGCCGAGCCGGTGCCTGTGGGATTTATCATAGACAGCCCCTGGCTTCCGGGCTGGGCGGGAATGTCCATCATCGATTATTTCTCCAGCGAACAGATGTGGTTCGAGGCCAACTTAAAGGCCGTGCAGCAATTCCCCAAAATCATGTTCCTGCCGGGCTTCTGGGCCGAGTTCGGGATGTGCACGGAGCCGTCCGCTTTCGGCGCCAAATGCTCATGGCAGGAAAATGAGCTGCCTTATGCAGATAAAATCTTGACCAATATTCAGGATGTACACTCGCTTAACAAACCAAATCCAAAAACGGACGGCCTGCTGCCATTAGTCCTCAATCGGCTAAAGCATTACCAGGGCCAAATCGAGCAGACAGGCCACGTTATTAAGTTCGCGGTGTCCCGCGGGCCGTTGAATGTAGCTTCGTTCCTTATGGGAAGCACGGAGTTCCTTATGGCCATCCGAACAAATGCCGACGAAATACATAAGCTGCTCGCAATTGTGACGGATTTCATTATCGACTGGCTCGACCTTCAGGCCCGGACCTTTCCTTCTATCGATGGTATATTAATTCTCGATGACATTGTAGGCTTCTTAGGTGAGGAAGATTTCAAAGAAGCAGCACTGCCCTATCTGGCGCGCATCTTCCAATCGCTCCAGACAAGCGTGAAATTCTT
>CAYGBH010000511.1:0-2841 GCA_964348055.1 uncultured Pirellulales bacterium | reverse complement strand
GGCGATGGCCTATATGGGTAAATACTACGCGCATAAGATACGCGGCGCCACAGAGCTCGCGCTGTTTCGCAAAACCGAAAAACCAAGGCGCCGCAATGCCGCCATCCGGGAACTGACAAAGGCCGCGCAGTACTGGCGCCTTTACGCCTCTACCGCGCTCAGCCAATACCAAAACCCTTTATGGACGAACCGTGTAGGTTACTGCGACTGGCGGGACTTGATGGAAGAAGTGTTGAACGATATCAAAATTGCTGGTGGCACTGCAAGCTTACCATCAATGTCTCCCACACCACGCGGCACCGTATTGGAGGCAGAGACGGCCATCTCCAAAGGGGCCCGAAAGTCAACGAAAAGCAGTGGTTTCACAGGGACGGGATACCTCGATTTCAGCGGTGCGGCAGATGATAGCTGGGTGGAATGGAAATTTAATGCACCTGAAGCAAGGACCTATATTCTGGAAATACGTTATGTGGTCGAGCCGGGCAAATATCCCTCGAGCGTGACGGTCAATGGGAAAGATATGGGCAATATTATCTTATGGACCATGGGCGGTGAATCCACATGGGCCTGGGATAGAAAAGCTGTTGTGCTCAAGAAGGGGAAAAACACCATCAGACTCACACCTGGAGGCAATCCGCTCATTGACCATTTAAACGTGTTATACGGTGGTTCTGTCGCAGACTTTTAAAACCGGTACGTAAAGATTGAGTTATAAAGAAAACGCTAATTTCCCAAATTATCAAACCGCCATCACTTGCGAGGCGGGGCAAGTATTAATACCTCATTATTCTTTTAGACAAAACTGGATATATCTTTTACCTATTCCGGTAGAGCCGCTTTCCAGCCTGCATGTAAAAGCTTGTGTAACTTAGCCACGGTGTCGGCATGTTTTGAGTCCATAGCAAGATTAGTAAATTCGCCAGGATCGTTTTCATGGTCGTAAAGCTCGGCATTTTCAGGGCTTCCCCATTCTGTATAACGCCACTTTTGGGTACGGAGGCTTCTGTTCTTTGCGTTTTGACTGGTAAATGCCGCTTTCTTCCACTTGCGTCCGGGAACTTCCAATAAAGGCCTCATACTGATTCCTTCCAGGCCTTTCGGAATTTTTAGCCCGCACAAATCTACAAGCGTCGGATAAATATCTATCAACTCCACCGGACGGTAGCATACGGCCCCAGATTTTGCGACACCAGGAGCGGCTATTATGAAAGGAACACGTGCTGCATTTTCGAATAAAGTGTACTTTCGCCACAGGAAGTGCTCACCCAGATGCATGCCATGGTCGCCCCAAAGACAGACGATGGTGTTGTTCTGGCGACCCGCTTGCTTCAATGCGCTCATCAAGATACCGACACAGGTATCAATGTAGGAGATGCAAGCATAGTAAGCAGCAACCACCTGCCGCTTTTCATCTTCGTTTAGCCACTTATCATCTGTTGTATTGAAAGTAGAATACTCATGAGGTACATCGGCGAGGTCGTTTTCGATGTTTTTTGGAAGAATAATTTTATCCGGCGGATACATATTGAAATACTTGTCAGGCGCTCTCAAACTATAATGAGGGGCATGAAAGCCAACGGCCATATAAAGGCTAAGGCGTTTATCCCTCTTTGCCATAAGCTCTTTTGCTACAGACTGCGCGATTGCACCATCTCTCTGTTCCGCATCCTTTAAGCCTGTAGGTCCCCAATTTAAACTGCGGGCAATATAATCATCCGGCTTTAACCATGCCGGCCGTTCGGCCTTGGGAGTAATAGCCGCCCTGGCATAACCCCTGCTTCTTGCACGCAGCTTCTTATGCCACATGCGGTCTTCCCGCTTTTGTGCTTGCTCGGAAGAATCCGTGAAATAACGCTGATTGTGATGAATTTTGCCGCAAGTAATCGTTTCGTATCCATTGTCCCGAAAGAACTCTGGCAGCGCCGAGGCGCCTTGAGGTATCCTTCGCCTCCAGTCGATGCTGTTGTGAAAAACTCCGGTTGTTTCAGGCCGCAATGCTGTCGATACGCAGGCCCGCGAGGGATTGCAGACCGCAACTTGACAATAGGCATTGTTGAATAATACTCCTCGTTTTGCCAACGCATCGATGTTCGGAGTTTTGACTATCGGATGTCCATAACAGCCCATCAAAGGGGCAATATCTTCGATAACAATAAATAGAACATCTGGCTTTTCCTCCGGTTTGTTTTCCTGGCTATATGCGCTTTTTGACAACACTAAATCCACCAGCGATGTCGCCCCGAGAACCATACCACCTTTTTTCAAGAAATCCCGGCGATTCATATTAGCTTTTCTTTTCAATCGAGAGACTCTATTTAATTTCTATCGGAATATCATATATACATCGCTTCATAATATTCCTACGACCTTCGATACACTATGCTACCGAATCCACCCCGGAATTTATATCCTTTCCGGCCCTTTTTGCGCACCCGGTCTCGAGGGATGCTCCGTGAAGCACCTGTTGGGGCTTCTATCGGGCGAGGATCTTCGGCAGGGCATCGACGCCCGCCGTGGCGATCATGCCGTCCTGCTGAGCGGTGACGCCGCTGACCCCGACCGCACCGATTACCTGGTTGGCCACGCTAATGGGCACACCACCTTCGAAAGGCATTCCACCCGGCAGACTCACCAATACGGTCCGCCCCCCGGCCACAGCCTCTTCGAAGACCCTGGTCGGACGCTTGAAAGCGACTGCGGACTCTGCCTTTCGAATCGCCACCTGGATGCTGCCGGTCTGAACACCATCCATGCGCTCGAAGTAGACCAGGTGTCCACCGTCATCCACAATCGCGATGACCACTTTCCACCGGTTCTTCCGCGCAAACTGTCCCGACGCCG
>CAYGBH010000510.1:0-2848 GCA_964348055.1 uncultured Pirellulales bacterium | reverse complement strand
CTGAAGGATTTCGGGGTAGATCTGGACGCTATTGAGGTTCAGTGCCCGAGATGTCATGCACAATTCAGCCCACTACAGGTGTTCAGAGATTCTGATATCGTATTCTTCTCACAGATCCTTCCGCAGGATAGACAAGAAGCATTTCTCACTGGCCTGGGATTTGAAAAACAGCCCGTTCGAAGGACGCCGAAATTTCTTCTGTATGGCCTTCTTTCTCTATTCATTATCGGAGGTCTCGCTTTCGCGATTATCCTTTTTTTTACCTCTGAACGTAAGATAACAGCCATTGGCCCAGTCATAGGTAGTCTTTTGCTTTGCAGTGTGACCTATGATCATTACAAAGATGAAGAAAAGCCTCGGTGGCGGAGGAGAAGAGAATAGAGGTAACTGTCCTTAGTTTCTATTAGCTGGAAATTGTGGTATAATCCTGCAGCGTTGCGCATGGCAAATTGCAAAAAAGGCAATTAATAGACAGATTTAGTATAAGATTGTCTTTGTAGAAGACCTTTGCAGAATGTCATTGCGAGGGGACCCCGCTTCGCGGGAACCAGGCCCGAAGGGCCGTGGCAATCTCTTGCGTGATGGGCAGAAGAACTCATCATTGTGTTTGAGATTGCTTCGCTGGCGCTCGCAATGACGGGCTCCGGCCGGGTGTTTTCTACGCAGCGTATAAGATTGTGTATTTGAATCCTGATTCATTGGGATAATTAGCCGTAAGGGGAAGATTATGTCAAACTATAGCCGTAGAGATTTTATTAAGGCCTCGGGAAGTGTTTTAGGTGCCGCTTTGACGTTTGGCTGTCATAAAGAAGAAATCTCGACCCGGGCCAAATGGCGGGGTTTCAAATATGCCATGTGTAACGAGAGCATGGCTAAATTAAGCTGGGCCGAGCAGTGCCGAATCGTTGGCGATGCAGGCTATGAAGGGATCGAAGTCGCTGCATTTACCCTGGTCAAAGAAGGCGTACAGGAGATAAGCCCTGCCGGACGCAAAGGAATGGTCTCAACTATGAAAGACGCCGGCATTGAATGCTCCGGGCTGCATTGGCTGCTGGCGCCGCCGCCAAAAGGGCTGCACTTTACGACACCCGATACCGCTGTCCGCCGCAAGACCGTCGCTTATCTTGACGAGCTTATCGATTTTTGCGGCGACCTTGGGGGACATTATATGATTTTTGGCTCTCCATACCAGCGTAACACAATTGGAATTTCCGTTGAAGAGGCAACCAAATATTTTGCCGAAGGCCTTGCCAAAGTTGCCGACCACGCTCAGCAGCGCGGTGTCATGATACTCATCGAACATTTGGGCAGCGGCGCGACCGATGTTGTTAACACGATGGCAGAGGCGTCAGAGCTGGCGAAAGAGGTTAATCATCCGGCCGTTCAAATAATGTTTGATTTCCACAATACCGACGACGAGACCGAGCCGTTAGACGTGCTGCTAAAAAAATACTACAAGTATATACATTACATTCATGTGCAGGAGATGAACGGCAAACACCTTGGCACGGGAACGGCGGTTGACGATTATGTGAAGTACTTTCAAATACTCAAGGATTTCGGGTACGATGGATGGATATCTCTGGAAGTATTTGATTTCTCTCCCGGCGGCAAGCGAATTGCCGAAGAGTCGATGAGGGTTCTCAAACAGCTCGAAGCCAAGCTGGTTTAGAAGGAGGTTAATTATGAAAAGAAGTATTCTCGTATTATTTTTTGCTACTATCTTGATTGTTAGTTCTGCAGCCGTTTTGTCCGCCTCGGAAGTTCAGCAGGATTTCTCACCGAAGCCCCAGGAGCAGCAACTGCCCCAAATTATGCACTCGGCGATGAACGAACTGCCCAGCATCACGGTCGGAAAGCGAAGCGCAGACCTCATCGGAAACGATAATCGGGCGCTGCAGGCAGCGGTTGACTACATCGCCTCTCTGGGAGGCGGCATCGTCGAGATCGGCCAGGGCCGTTATGTCATGCGCGACTCGCTTCATCTGCGCTCGAACGTAACCGTCCGAGGCACGAAAGGCAAAACGATTTTACGCAAGGCGGACGGCGTTATTTCTGCTTTGGCCCTTGACGGCGATTTTGGTGAGCAGCAGATTACCGTGGCAGAGCCAGTCGGCTTCGAGGTTGGGTATGGTGTAGCGATTCGGGACGACAACGCAGGCGGATTTCACACCACCGTAGCTCGCATCACGGGGCGAAATGGAAATACGTTTTCCATTGATAATCCGTTGATGTCAGACTGTATGGTGCGCGACAAGGCCAGGGCCGCAACGGTCTTTCCTGTCGTCAGTGCCTACAATGTCCAGGCAGCACGGGTTGAAAACATTATCATCGATGGCAACAAGGAATCCAATGTCCATTTGAACGGCTGTCGAGGGGCGGGGATTTTTCTTTACCGGGCTTTTGGGACCGTCATTCAAAACTGCGTGGTCCGCAACTACAACGGGGATGGAATCAGTTTCCAGCAGTCGAACGATGTCAGTGTCGTTGATTGCGTCTGTGAAGACAACGCTTATCTTGGAATCCATCCCGGCAGCGGGTCGCAACGCCCGCTCGTCCGCAAGTGTATCGCCCGCCGTAATGGAACCGATGGTTTGTTTTTGTGCTGGCGGGTTCGGCACGGGCTGTTTGAAGATAACGTCCTTGAAGGCAATGGTCGATTCGGCATCTCCATCGGACACAAAGATTCCGACAATCTACTTCGTCGCAATCTTGTCCGTTTGAACCATCGAGATGGAGTTTATTTCCGCAATGAGTCGCTGGGGATGGCGGCTCATCGCAATCGTCTGGAAGACAACATTATCGAAAACAACGGTGCCGGTGGCCAGGCGGCGGGGATTTGCATTCG
>CAYGBH010000509.1:0-2854 GCA_964348055.1 uncultured Pirellulales bacterium | reverse complement strand
TTGTCCGAGCGCGATTCCAGCGTGAGGCTAAACTACTGGCTTCCTTGAGTCACCCCAATATCGCTGTCATCCATGATATCATTGAACAGGGCGAAGGTGCCGGATATCTTGTTCTCGAATATGTCCCGGGCGAGACACTTGCCGAGCGCATAGCTCGCGAGCCGCTCGAATTGGCCGAAGCCCTTTCAATCGGCCGGCAAGTTGCCGAGGCCGTCTCGACGGCTCACGAAAGGGGTGTCATCCATCGGGACCTCAAGCCGGGCAATATCAAAATCACGCCAGATGGCAGAGTCAAGGTGTTGGATTTCGGCCTGGCCAAGGCCCCTGTAAGCAAAGGCAAAAACAGCGAAACTACCTACACGCAGCTCGGCCGTGTGATCGGAACACCGGCTTACATGAGCCCGGAACAGGCTCGCGGCAACGCTGCCGATCACCGCACGGACATCTGGTCATTCGGCTGCATTATGTTCCAAATGCTGACAGGTCATTTTCCATTTGAAGGCGAGACAGCTACAGACACGCTGGCACAAATTATCGAACGCGAACCCAACTGGGAATTGTTGCCCCAGAAGACCCCGATGAACATACGTGTTCTGTTGCGCCGCTGTTTAGAGAAAGATCCGCGCCGGCGGCTTCGGGACATCGGGGATGCGGGTATCGAAATCAGCGAAACACTGAGCTTACCTGCGACTGGGCTGACGGTGACCATACCTGCCAAGTCAAGAAGAGTGGCGATGATTATTGGTGCGGCCATCATCATCGTCGTATCTACTATTGCTGTGTGGTTAATTTCAAACGAGCAAACACAACCGGCTTCAAAGGAAATACGACTGGCGGTTTTGCCATTTGAGAATCTGGGGCCTGTCGAGGACGAGTATTTCGCCGACGGCATTACTGATGCCATCACAGTTCGTTTAGCGGGCATTCACGGGTTAGGTGTCATCTCACGTCAGAGTGCAATGCAGTATAAGAGAAGCGAGAAAAATGCACAGCAGATAGCTGAGGAGTTAGGTGTTGACTATATCCTGGAAGGTACGGTTCAGCGTGAGCGGCCATCAGATCCAAGCAGCCAAGTGAGAGTAATGCCCCAGCTCATAAGGGCTCGCGACGACCTGCACGTGTGGGCGCAGACGTATGATGATGATATGAGCGAAGTTTTCGCGGTGCAATCCGACTTAGCTGAGCGGGTGGCACAGGCACTGGACGTTACCCTGATTGAACCGGAACAGCAGGCACTGGCGTCCAGGCCGACAGAAAACATGGAGGCCTATAATTATTACCTGCGCGGCAACGAATATTACCATAGAAGTTCTGACGAAAATGACGCGAGGATAGCCATCCGGATGTATGAGAAGGCGATCGAGTTGGATCCTAAATTAGCGCTGGCCTACACCCAACTCGCGAGGGCTCATCTCAATATGTATTGGTTCCGCTACGACTATAGCGAAGAACGTCTTGCCATGGCAAAGCAAGAGGTGGACAAAGCGTTAGAGCTTAATCCAAATCTACCTGAAGCGCATCTGGCTCTGGGGCACTATTACTACCAAGGTCATCTGGATTACGACCGTGCCCTGGAACAGTTCACAATCGTACGGAAAAGTCAGCCCAGTAACAGTCAGGTCATTGCCTATGGCGGTTTTGTCCTAAGGCGGCAGGGCAAGTTCGAGCAAGGGTTGGCCAACATCAAGAAAGCTGCAGAACTTGACCCCCTCTCCCACACTTTGGCTGTGGATGTCGGCGTTACTCTTACGTTTCTGCGCAGGTACACCCAAGCAGAGCGTTATTATGAGCGGGCCATCTCGCTGGCTCCTGATAATGCAAACGCCTATGGCTTAAAAGGCCTGCTATACCTGATCTGGCAAGGCAGCACCGATAAGGCCAGGGCAACTCTGGAAGAGGGACTGGAGAACGCAAAGGCAACAGAAAATGTCGAGATTGTCCATTCGCTGGCCACTATCGATGTATTCGATGGGAACTATCAAGAGGCTGTGGACCGACTCTCTTTAAAATCAGAAGACCTTGATCTTCTGGAGTTCTTTACCTCCAATTCTCTACGATGCGCACTAATCTATAGTTACATGAACAAAAAAGAGTTGGCGAAGAAGTACTACGAGGATGCCCGAAGCATTCTCGAATCCAAAATCCAGGAAAGCCCAGAGGATGCTCGGTTCCACAGTTCGCTCGGAATGGCTTATGCCGGCCTGGGCCGCAAAGAAGATGCGGTCCGCGAGGGCAAGTTCGCGGTCGAGCTGCTGCCCGTAAGCAAGGAAGCATTGTGTGGTCCATATCGAGTCGATGACCTGGCCCGCATCTACGTAATGGTTGGGGAATTTGATGCAGCCATCGACCAGCTTGAGTTTTTGCTTTCGATACCATCAGAACTATCGATTCCTTTGCTTCGGCTTGACCCGGCCTGGAACCCATTGCTCGACCACCCGCGTTTTAAGAAGCTCGTAGAGGCAGGCGAATAGTCCTGCAGGCTGAGCAATGGCGGGCTTGTCTCGGCGAGGCCGCTCGTCCCGCCCACCGTAAGGCGCCCTGCGGACCGCGAAAGCGAGGAGCGGCGGGCAAGAAGCAATGAGCCCACCTTAATTAGTTTGTGGTGCTAATCGATACAGCCGAATATCGTCAACGTACAACATACCACTGACACCATTGCCATCAATGCCAATAGCCAGCTTCGTGACATTCTGCAGGTCCACACTAAGTTGTGCGAGGTCGATATTCCACTGTTTCCATTCTGCTTTCGCTATATCACCCGCATCTCCGTCATAGACCACTTTCGAGCCGTCGACCTTCACATACAACTGGCCGGTGTTGCCCTCAGCGCCGTGGAAGTACAGCACCAATGTCG
>CAYGBH010000508.1:0-2862 GCA_964348055.1 uncultured Pirellulales bacterium | reverse complement strand
TGCCCAGCCGTAGCTCTCACACGGCTGGGTAACTATTCCTATTTCTTTATTATTTATCGCGCCACATGTCTATGGTCATGTCTTCAGCTCTGACGTATTCGGAGTGCCAGTCGAGGAACAACGCATTGCAGCCTTTCCTGTGCCGCTGGCGAGCTACTCGTCGTCCATCGTTTATATGGTGGCTTTCCGAATCCGGTAGATGCGTACGAATGAAAATATCACAGCGTATGATTTCCCTGCTGTTTTCGCTCTCAATGATGGGACGCCAATCGCCGTCTTCGTTATCGGCCATATATACCGTATGGGCCGGTCTCTTGAACACTGAAAGTTTAGTGGGCCTCCCAATACTGCTTCCCTCGTTGTCGTCTCTGCTTGAAAAAGTCCAGTCGTTGATGACATAACAGACAGTCTGTCTGGAATTGGGAATGTTGTATAGACCGAAACCAGTCCTGGGAAAGCTTTTGCAGCGGTATATCTTCACGCTTTTATAATCGCCTTTGTTGTGCTTTTGGCCCACGTAAGGCAGGAACTGCATAAACCAAATGGGATTACTACCGGTGGAACCGCGAGGAATGAACCAATCATAATCTTGGGCGTAGAGTGAGGCCGCTACGCCGATCTGTCTGAGATTGCTAAGACAGCCTGCGGCCCGTGCCTGCTTCTTGACTCTCTGCAATGCCGGCATCAATATTCCCATAAGAAGCGCAATTATGGCGATAACCACTAACAACTCTATCAACGTAAACCCTCTTCTGTAACGGATCATAAACAATCCTTCCTTACGTTATAAGTCGTAATATTATCAATATACCACTGATGGCCAATAAGTCAAAAAAACCTTCTGAACAAGTTTTGGGCAATTGCAGAAGAATATAGAATTACCAAAGGATGACCGTTCTATACCGCCTGTTGACAAAATAGCAGCTCTGGACCGAAAGTTGTATATGAAGGCCTTATAATCCAGTCCACAGCATGCCCATCAGCTTTCAATTAAAGCGCCCCACAGACCATTTAAACGGCGTACTTGTCTTGTGGGCTATCATAGGACTTGTTTTCAAAGTTCTCGCTTTCAATTCGTTTAGAAATGCCCACCACGATAGTAGATTTTCTTTATAATGTTTTGCTCCGCTCTTTCTGCGAACTGCCACCTCCGGTAAATCGTACAATATTATAGTAGGAGGAGATGCGATGCGGGCCGAGTTGTGTCACCTCTCCTCCCTCGGCCCGCTCTTTTATGCGCACACAATCGACAGCCCGGCCTCGTCGACCCACAGAATGTAGCAGGGGGGCACCTTCATGGGTGTTTTGCGCTCGTAGAATCGCCAACCTTGTCTCGACGTTACCTCAGATACCCTTTGTTTTGAGTTTGTTTCGTAGCGTGCCTCTTAGGGCTACTCTGGCGTGCGGTTCGACTATTCTGTGGGGTGCCCCCCTTTTAATGTAGGGCTTAAGGTGCCAAGCCGTTAATTTGAGGCTGACTTCTGATACCGATATCAGAATCTTTCCTATTGAAAAATTTTATCTTCTTATTTACAATTGTCTTAAATTCATAAAATACTTTTCGAGGAGCAAGATTATGATTCGGAAAGCTAAAACAGAACTGGATTTCGATGAGGATGAGCTTAAATTCTTTGACTTAATTGAGCAACACGCCAAAGACAATAAACGGGTTGAGGTTTATGTTAGTCAACTCAAAAAAGAAATGGAACAGCAAGCTATACCAACGGATAAATTTGACCCTCTTATAAAGAAAATGAAGAACCAAAACATCATAACATACCACCCTAAGGGCACAACGCCATGGATTGTCATAGACTCATCACATGTGTATGAAATTAAAGACAGATTGGACAAACATATTTGCCCTGAATGCAAAAAAAGGACACTGCAAATAAAAGAAATTTTCTATTGTAAAAGTTGTGATTATCAACGGGATAAGAATTAAGGTCTTAATATGAATTATCCGAAATTTTAAAGACTTCTGAAGCACACCGAAACTGTGATTTTGAGCTAACAAAGGGGTCTGGATTTTGTTTCCAAGGGTTAATAGCAGGGGGATTCCACAAATACGACCAAGGCAAGAGCCGCGAGAATTGCACGGCTTGTATGCTGGTGCGGGCAAGAATCTCGAACCCGGCAGTTTATTCTCCGGCCTGATTGAGGACGTCCGCATCTACGACCGAACAATTACTCCATAGTCAATCCGGTTACTGGCGAATTAGGACACCTCAGAAATAAATAGCGGATTGCGGTCTTTTTTCGCAAATTGAGATGGTTTATAGAAAATAATGGTTATTAGATAAAGCCCTTGCCACCTACTTACTTCTCCTCCTTCCCTGCAGAGGTTTTCATATTACCCCACCCCAGATACCCCTTTGAGTGAAACTTACTTTAGGAAGCGGTCGTTGCTATTATTGTCATCTTCACCACCACCACCACGGCTTTTCAACCGGCTCTTCAGCCGGCTTTTTAGCCGTTTCGGTCCAATTACCGGCCTGATCCAGTGTCATCTGATAAGGGGTGCTAATCTCGGCAGGTGCGGTAGCCGTAATCAGGAAATCGATTGGGTCATCGTCATTTATCACCCAAGAGAAATTACCGACACCAGACTCACCTCCTGTGAAATAGGTACCGTTCAAATCACTGGCTGCAAAACCCATTTGCGCCAGCGTTGGAACAGCAGTAAAACTACCGCGTTCCTCAGTGATATGAGCACGCAGCCCGGTGGCAATCGTACCCATAATTGCCCTTCCTGCCGACCATTTGGCGGCATCGATACGGCCCCGCATAAGCGGAACTGCCAACGAAGCCAGGATGCCGACGATGAAAATAACCACCATCAGCTCGATTAATGTAAAACCT
>CAYGBH010000507.1:0-2862 GCA_964348055.1 uncultured Pirellulales bacterium | reverse complement strand
AACAAATACATCTGGTTCATAGGATTGGGCAATCTTTTCCTGTATATAGCCAGATACGGTATCATCACCTGGGTACCATCTTTTCTTACAGAGACAAAGGGTATTACAATAGAAAAAGTCGGTTGGAACCTTTTTTTATTCGAAATCTTAGGCATACTTGGAATGTTAAGTGCCGGATGGATATCGGACAAGATATCCAAGGCCAGACGCGGACCTGTAATGGCCATTTATATGTTTATTCTGTCCTTTGGCATATTCTGGTTCTGGAATACTCCAGGCAGTAATCCTGTTGTTTTTACATTCGCATTGGCGGTATGTGGATTTCTGGTATACGGGCCACTTATGCTGGTCAGCGTTGCAGTTGCGGGCTTTGCGGGAAAAAAATCTGCTGCTTCGGCATCAGGTTTCACAGGACTGTTAGGCTACACCGGTGCAACGCTATCAGGTTTTGGTATCGGATATGTATCTGATATCTATGGAATAAAAATTGGATTTTCACTCCTTATCGCTTCCGGAATTTTGAGTGCCTTCTTTTTTGCACTTACGTGGAAAGTAAAACCGCGGGCGCTTACTGAAACAGGACAAATTGAATAAGCCCGATGTTGTCAACAGAGCATAATGTGAACTAATCTTTCTCTCTTAACCAGGCGACGAATTTTGCCAGGCCGGCCTGAATGGTTGTTGAAGGTTTATAGCCGAGTTCTCTGGCAGCTTTGGTGATGTCGGCGTAGGTTCGCTCGACGTCGCCCGGCTGGGCAGGCACATATTCCTTGACCGCCTTTTTGCCGAGCGCCTTCTCGATTTCAGTGACCAAATCATTGACCGTTATCGGCTTTGATTCGCCGAGATTGTAGATTTCAAATCCGGCACATTTTTGCATTGCTGCGACTGTACCGTCGATTATGTCATCGATGTATGTGAAGTCACGCATCATAGAGCCGTCGCCATAGACCGGTATCGGCTTGCCCTGCTCGATGAGTTTAGCGAATTTGTGGATGGCCAGGTCCGGCCTTTGCCGGGGCCCATAAACGGTGAAGAATCGCAGGCAGGTTAAGGCAATTCCATAAAGGTGATGATATGTGTGGCAGATAAGTTCGCCGGCCTTTTTGGTGGCGGCATAGGGCGAGATTGGAAAATCAACGTTATCATCCTCGGAGAATGGGATTTTTTCGTTGTTCCCGTAGATGCTCGAACTTGAGCCGAAGATGAACCTGGCAACTTTATGTTTTGCAGCCGCCTGAAGTAAGACCATTGTTCCGTTTACATTGACATCGGCATACAGCAGCGGCTGGGCGATTGACGGCCGAACACCGGCTCTGGCGGCCAGATGCACGATTATTTCAACACCGTTATCTACCGCCTTGTCCATAGCGGTAACGTCGCGGATGTCAGCTTCGATGAGTCGGAAATTTTTATTCTTGAGGCAGCCACTGATATTGCGGCGTTTGATTTGGGGGTCGTAAAAGTCATCGAAATTGTCGACGCCAATGACCGTGCAGCCGTCGGTGAGAAGCCGTTCGCAGAGGTGTGAGCCGATGAAGCCGGCAGCGCCGGTTATCAACACTTTCATAAATCAATCCTTACGCCGAAATAATAATGACGACTCCGATGGCCACGGCGATTAAAGCCATAAGGCGAAGAAGCAAAGTTGGCTGTTTTAGCCACCACTCGAGCATCGGTGTGAGCTTTTTAGGCCCGAGGACAAGTACCAGTATTCCCGTTATCAAAAAGAGAATCCCGAAGGCAAATATCACCCAGAAATATTTGCATTCGCGAGCGCCGAGTAGAAATACTACTGCAAATGCCAGTCTTGCAGGCCCTGCAATGTAGAGGCGTTTGCCCTTCTTGAAGAATTCTATCATTCGATTCATCACATTGGGCTTTATTATGTATACGATCCCGATGGCCGCGATAACCAAGCCTACAATCTTAATGACAATGTCCATAACTTTCTCCCTTAGTCAAGACACAAAACTCTTTGGAATTTCAAACGGTAGCTCTTCCGATACTGTAATATTCAATTCCGGCCTTTTTAACTACGTTGGGGTCGTAAAGGTTTCTTCCGTCGAAGATAACAGGTTTCTTTAGTTTCGCTGCGATGACCTCGAAGTCTGGGTTGCGGAATTCCTGCCAATCGGTAAAGATAACAAGTGCATCGGCGCCGTCAAGTACTTCGTATCCGTTTTGGCGGGTCTCGATTTTACTGTCCAAGGCCGCCAGCGCCGCAGAGGCTGCTTGCGGGTCGTAGGCTCTTACCCTCATCTGACAATCGAGAAATTGCTTTATGCAGTAAATTGCCGGCGATTCTCTCACGTCATCGGTTTTTGCCTTGAAAGCCAATCCCCACACGGCCAATACGGTGCTGTCCTCCCGCCCGCTGAAATAATCCTTAATATGTTTTGCAAATCGCTCTCGTTGATTAATATTTGCCTGCTGTACGGACTTGGCTATCGTCATTTCGATACCGTGCACAGAGCCTGTATGAATCAGTGCTCGAATATCCTTCGGCAGACAGCTGCCGCCGAAGCCGACACCCGGAAACAAAAAGGCTGACCCAATGCGCCGGTCGCTGCCGAGTCCTTGTCTTACCTGCTCGATATCTGCGCCGAGCTTCTCACACAGTGCCGAGATTTCATTCATGAATGATATTCTCGTTGCCAGCATCATATTTGCTGCATATTTTGTCATCTCGGCCGACGCCGGGTTCATAAACAGTATTCGACTGCTCTTTCGCATAAACGGGCTGTACAACTGCTTCATTGTTTTTTGAACGGTCGGATTGATTGTCCCGATGATTATTCTGTCGGGACGCATAAAATCTTCGACGGCGGCGCCTTCTTTAAGGAATTCCGGATTGCTGAC
>CAYGBH010000506.1:0-2873 GCA_964348055.1 uncultured Pirellulales bacterium | reverse complement strand
TGCAGAAGTATTTTGAAGCTGGGGCCCGATACTTTCTTTTACAATTTCGCTTCGGTGTACAATATGATGGGGGGCATTTGCGAGAACACAGGCCGCATATCAGAGGCAGTGCAATATTTAAGAAAAGCCATAAAGACAGACCCTAATATCCCTGAGATCTGGAGCAACCTTGCGATGGATCTGGTAAGAATAGGCCGGACTCAAGAAGGCGTTGCTTTGTTGCAAAAGGCGGCAAGAAAAAAACATCAAAATGCAACACTTGGTTCCAATTTCCTGCTTTACCTGAATTACTTGCCAGACGTGGACCAACAGACGTTTTTTGATGAGCATAAGCGGTGGGGTCGGATTTATGCCCCTGCAAGTAGAGCCCGAACATCCCACAACAATGTTCCCGACCCCGGCCGCAGACTTCGTATTGGTTATATCTCGCCCGATTTTCGTAGTAGTTCGGTAGCATGCTTTTTTGAATCGCTTCTTGACGGACACGATAATGAAGCAGTAGAAGTTTATGGATATGGCAGCGTCAAATTTCCGGACCAAATCACCAAACGCCTTAAACAAAAGTTTGATTGCTACCATGATATCTGTGGCGTGGATGATGAAATGGCCGCCCGTATGATTGAACAGGACAAAATAGATATCCTGGTGGACCTTGCGGGGCATACGAACAGTAACCGTCTGAGTGTGCTGACATACAAGCCTGCTCCCATCCAGGTTACCTACTTAGGATATCCCAATACAACCGGAATGAAGGCCGTCGATTATCGCTTCACGGACAGCCTGGCCGATTTACCGCAATCACAAAAATTCTACACCGAAGAATTAATCTTTTTGCCGGAGGGCTTTCTTTGTTATAGGCCGCCTGATTTTGCTCCTCCTGTGGCGCCGTTACCCGCCGTTCGAAAAAGTTATGTTACCTTTGGGTCGTTCAACAATAACTGTAAAGTTAGTCCGCTCATCATGGAGCTTTGGGCGAAAATCTTAAAGGCCAATGATAATTTTCGTCTCCTGCTGAAGTTCCAAGGAGGTGACGACCAGGAACTCAAAAACCATTACTTCCAAGATTTCGAGCGACTGAGAATTGGCCAGGAGAGGGTGGGTATCTATGGTTGGAAATCCCCCGTTGAGCACTTGCATCTGTATAGGGAAGTGGACATTGCACTGGACACGTACCCTTATCATGGCACGACAACCACCTGCGAGGCCCTGTGGATGGGTGTGCCCACAGTATCTCTGGTGGGAAAACGTCATGCGTCCAGAGTCGGACTAAGCATACTAAGTCGTGTGGGTTTGGAGTCTTTTGCGACCTCTACGCCCCAAGAGTACGTCGCTAAAGCTACCTCGACTGCTGAGAATCTCCAGGCCCTTGCGAAAATCCGCTCTTCGATGCGGGAGCAGACGGCCTCCAGTGTGCTATGCGACGCGAAAGGGTTTGCTCACAATGTGGAAGCCACCTATCGAAAAATGTGGCGCAGATGGTGTCAACGCTGCGGTGCGAACGTTACAATTAAAGAACTCAGTCCGCATACTCAACACTCCAGCGCGGATGAGGTTAAACATCCGGGCTAAAAAACGGCCCGGTTATATGACTAATAAATAAGGAGGCGCCGCTTGGGATTTTGAGGTTGGCAGGACCGTTCGAACTTATAAATAAAATCTATTTATTACGGCCTATATCCCCTGGCTTCGGCTCCTTTGCACTTCCTGACGAACCTAAGTATTTCCTCCTCGCTTGTACCTGCTTGAATCATCTTGCTTATTTCAAAATACACCGGGATTCGTTGCTTGATAGCCATAGCCGTAGCTTCGTCAAAACCCATCATATCGCACAAGGTTTCCAAGGCTCCTAAAGATTCATCCTCGGCAAAGTCAAGGCCCGTCAGTCGCTTTAAATCGGCAAAGAATGTCGTTACAAAACTGACAAAGGCTTCAAAGCTATTAGGTTCCTGCGCGAGGGTGGACCGCAACGCACTCGAGAAAGCATGAAAAATGCCGACAGTTTTACCTTTTGTATCTTTGAGTGCTCGCTTTAGAGCATTACGTTTCATCTCCAGTGTAAGAATGTCTTCCCTTAATTGGTCTTTGGTTTTTGTCATCATCACCCGTAATTCCTTATTGTACCAAATCAAGTACCAAGAGGACCTGCTTCCTGAGAACAAACCGTCCTATGCCTGTAAATAACAGGCACGCGACCAACAAATTTTTGCCATGAGCTTTGTTAATAATATTCCTGGTCTGGATTCTTTGTAGACTAAGGTTACCCTCTCCAAGACCATACGGTATTCCCGCCATAGAATATATCGGCAATTTGCATAGCAGAGTTGATTTTATTAGCTGTCTTGTAAGATTGTGTGGGAAGATTTGAGTAGTTTTTCGACCAAAATTAGCACAAAAAGACTTAATTTATCGCGCACTTTTTGAGAAAAAAAGAAACGGCATTCTTGGGCTAAAAAAACGATTTTTTATAGGCTATAAAAAGAGTTTTTGGCACGATAAAATAAAATTTTTCCAAGAATTGTCAGTAATTGCGATTTTTGAGCCAAGAACGAAATGAACCTGCTCGCTATTCCTGATGTCCATACATCGCCCTCGTATTCAGGCAGTTTGTTCATATGGAGGACATAAAACATAAATTCGAGCCCAGGTAGCACCCGGAAATATCGGAATCTGGCTTACAGCTTTAAATTTGACAGTACCCCAATAATGCTCAAGGGTCACGTCCTGCTACAGGCGCCCCCTTTGGATTATTAACACGCCCCCTCAAATCTCAAATGCCCACAATGAAAAAAACCAAACGCAAGTGTGCGACAATTTACAAAAATGGGCAGGGGCGGAATTGAACCGCCGACACACGGATTTTCAGTCCGTTGCTC